>JAFAWL010000106.1 GCA_019241805.1 Actinomycetota bacterium | reverse complement strand
GCGAGACCGACTTCGTGGCCAAGAACGAGCAGTTCCAGACGCTGGCCGCCGACATCGTCGCGCACTTGGCGGGCTCGTCCCGGCACGAGGCGTCAGCCGGTGCGGCCGACCCGGAAGGGTTGGCCCAGACGCTGCTAGGCGAGACGTTGAACGACGGTCGGACGGTCGCTGAAAACGTCGACGCGCTCGCCGCGGTCATCGGCGAGAAGCTCGAGCTGCGCCGGGCGGTGAAGCTCAGCGGGCAGGTAGCTACCTACCTGCACAAGAAGGCGTCCGATCTGCCGCCGCAGGTCGGTGTGCTGGTGCAGTTCAGCGGCGATGACCTCGCGGTGGCGCGCGGCGCTGCGATGCAGATTGCCGCGATGCGTCCGCGTTATCTCACCCGCGAGGACGTGCCGGCCGACACGATCGCCAACGAGCAGCGCGTGCTCCAGGCGAAGGCCCGCGAGGAGGGCAAGCCCGAAGCGGCGCTGCCGCGGATCGTCGAGGGCATGCTCAACGGCTTCTACAAGGACAACGTCCTGCTCGAGCAGGCGTCGGTTCAGGACAACAAGAAGACGGTCAAGGCGCTGCTCGACGAGGCCGGCGTGCTCGTTACCGGGTTCGCGCATTTCGAGATCGGCTGACTGACCGGCCCGAGCTTCGGGCCGCCCGTGCCGCCCACCAGGTGAGGAGCAGACCGTGACCAACCTTGTGACGGGTGACCGCTCGCCAACCGATGGCACCGGCACGCCGGTGTACCGGCGGGTGCTGCTCAAACTGTCCGGTGAGGAGTTCGGTGGCGGCCGGGTCGGAGTCGATCCGGACGTCGTCGCCTCGATGGCTGCGCAGATCGCTGAGGTGGTCAAGGCCGGCACGCAGGTCGCGGTGGTCGTGGGCGGTGGCAACTTCTTCCGCGGCGCCGAGTTGTCCCAACGTGGGATGGACCGCGACCGCGCCGACTACATGGGCATGCTCGGCACGGTCATGAACTGTTTGGCGCTGCAAGACTTCCTGGAGAAGGCCGGTGCGCCGACGCGTGTACAGACCGCGATCGCGATGGGTCAGGTGGCCGAGCCGTACATTCCGCGACGGGCGGAGCGGCATCTGGAGAAGGGGCGCGTCGTCATCTTCGGTGCCGGCGCCGGCATGCCGTATTTCTCGACCGACACCGTCGCTGCGCAGCGGGCGTTGGAGATCGGGTGCCAGGTCCTGCTGTTGGGTAAGAGCGGAGTCGACGGGGTGTACGACTCTGACCCGCGGCTGAATCCCGACGCGGTGCGGTTTGACGCGATCACGTATGAGGAGATCATTCGACGCAACCTGAGGGTGGCCGACGCGGCCGCGTTCAGCCTGTGCTGGGAGAACAACATGCCGATCGTCGTGTTCTCGCTCAGCGACGGCAACATAGCGCGCGTCGTCCGGGGTGAGAAAATCGGCACCCTGGTGACATCGATCGCATGAGCGGCCGACCGCAGCCGGACGACCGGATGGAGATGAGCACGTGATCGACGAAACGCTGTTCGAGGCCGAGGAAAAGATGGAGAAGGCCGTCAGCGTCGCTCGCGAGGAGTTGGCGGGGCTGCGCACCGGCCGCGCGACCCCGAACGCGTTCGCCCGTCTGGTCGTGGACTACTACGGCGCGATGACCCCCATCCCGCAGATGGCCACCGTGAGCGTTCCCGAAGCGCGCATGGCGGTGATCAAGCCCTACGACCAGGGCCAACTCGGGGCCATCGAGAAGTCGATCCGCGACAGCGACCTTGGCGTGAACCCGACCAACGACGGTCAGGTCATTCGGGTCGTCTTTCCGCAGCTGACCGAGGAACGGCGTCGCGACTTGGTGAAGGTCGCACGGCATCGCGGCGAGGAGGCGAAGGTGTCGATCCGCTCGGTCCGCCGCCACGCCAAGGAAGCGCTCGACAAGCTCGTCAAGGACGGCGAGGTCGGCGAGGACGACGTGCGTCGCGCCGAAGGCGAGCTGGATAGGACCACCAACCGCTATACGGCCACGGTCGACGAGGTGGTCAAGGCCAAAGAGAGCGAGTTGCTCGAAGTCTGATGTCCGCACGTCGACGCGGTCGCGCGTCATGACCGACCGCGAGACCGTTCGGGTCCCTCCGGTGGCGGGCCTTCACAAGGCCCGACACCGTCCTGGCGGCGAGGAACCGGCCAAACCGTCGCGCGCCGGGCGCAATCTGCCCGCGGCCATCGTCGTGGGCGTCAGTTTGGCTGCGGTCATCGTCGCCACGTTGCTCCTGTACCGCCCCAGCTTCGTGGTCATCATTCTCATCGCCGTCGCGTTCGGGACCTACGAGCTCGCTACCGCCATCTCCACGGTGGAAGCGCGTCCGCCGCTGCTGCCACTGCTGGCCGGCGGCATCGCCATGGATGTCGCTGGGTGGTATCGCGGTCCGAACGGCTTGGTCATCGGCCTTCTCATCACCTGCTGCGGCGTGATCGTCTGGCGGTTGGCCGACGGCGCGGCCGGCTATCTGCGTGACGTCTCCGCCTCGATCCTCGTCGCGCTGTATGTGCCGCTGCTGGCCGGCTTCGCCGTCCTGCTGACCCATCCGCACGACGGCGCTGCCCGGGTGCTGGCCTTCGTTGCCACGGTTGTCTGCAGCGATACCGGCGGTTATGCGGTGGGCGTTCTAGTCGGCAAACATCCGCTCGCGCCCATGGTCTCCAAGGGCAAGACCTGGGAGGGCTTCGGCGGGTCGTTGCTAGCGTGCTGCATCGCGGGCGGTCTGATCGTGCATTTCACCTTCCACGAGCAGTGGTGGAAGGGCGTCCTCTTCGGTCTCGCCATTACCGTGACTGCCACGTTGGGCGACCTGGGCGAATCCATGATCAAGCGCGACCTCGGTCTGAAGGACATGGGGCGGCTGTTGCCGGGTCACGGCGGGATCATGGATCGGTTGGATTCGCTGCTCCCGTGCGCGGCGGTGGCCTACCTACTGCTGTCCTACTTTGCGCCGGTGCGCTGATGAGTTCCGTTCCGCTGATCTTCGACGCCCCGCGGCGCGGCCGCCCGCCGCGCCATTTGGCCGACCTCGATCCGTCCGAGCGCCGGGAAATTGTCGCCGCGCTGGGATTGCCGGCCTACCGCGCCGACCAACTCTCGCGGCACTATTTCGCTCGGTGGGAGAACGATCCGGCTCGGATGAGTGACATCCCGGTCGCGGCGCGGGAGGCGTTGGCACCGGCCTTGCTGCCACCGCTGTTGACTCCCCTGCGCCAGCTCGAAACCGATGGCGGTGCTACCCGAAAGTCCCTCTGGCAGTTGCACGATCGAACGCTGGTCGAAAGTGTGCTGATGCGCTATCCCGGTCGAGTCAACCAGCGCGGCGTCAATCAAGGCGGCACCGAACGGCGGGGCACCGATCAGCGTGGGCGGATCACGGTCTGCGTGTCCAGCCAAGCCGGCTGCGGCATGGCTTGCCCCTTCTGCGCCACCGGCCAGGGCGGCCTACAACGCAACCTGTCGACCGCAGAGATCGTCGACCAGGTCGTGGCGGCGGCTCGGGTCGCCGCCTCGGGCGCACTGCCGGGCGGAGCGGGCCGGCTGTCGCACGTCGTGTTCATGGGCATGGGGGAGCCGCTGGCCAACTACACGCGGGTAGTCTCCGCGCTTCGCCGGCTGACCGACCCGGCTCCGGCGGGACTCGGGCTCTCGCAACGGTCGATCACGCTCTCGACCGTGGGATTGGTGCCCGCGATCGAGAAGTTCGCCGACGAAGGTCTCGGGGTCACGCTCGCGGTGTCGCTGCACGCACCGGATGACGAGTTGCGCGACACGTTGGTACCGGTCAACACGCGTTGGAAGGTGGCCGAGGTACTGGCCGCGGCCGATGCGTACGCCGCCCGGACCGGTCGCCGCTACTCGATCGAGTACGCGATGATCCGTGACGTGAACGACCAGCCGTGGCGGGCTGATCGGCTGGGCAAGTTGTTGTCCACGCGGCTGGCCCACGTGAACCTGATCCCGCTCAATCCGACGCCGGGCTCGCAGTGGGACGCCTCGCCCAAGGCGGTGGAGCGCGAGTTCGTGCGTCGAGTCCAGGCTCATGGTGTGGCGGTGACGGTGCGCGACACCCGCGGTCGCGACATCGACGGTGCCTGCGGGCAGTTGGCCGGGCAAGTCTGAGGCTCCGGCGGGTCGGAGGCGTTTCACGCGAACCGGGCTGACTGCGGGCCAACGGTCCGATGCCGGGCCGGACCGTTCGCCCACAGGTCGTTGGGGGTCGGTTAGTCGACCGCGAGGGCCGGGACCGGGTCGGTCTCGCCCTCGCTGAGGGCATCGACCGGCTCGGGCCGGGGCACGCGAATCGCGACGACTGTGATCACCAACGTCGCGGCCAGGAACAGGGCGGCCGTCCAGAAGCCGGCGCCCGAGCCCACGACGAACGCATGGGTCCGCGCCTCAGCCGGGCTCAGACCGGCGGCGGGATGAGCCAGAGCGTGCCGGCTCACAGTCCCGAAGACGGTGACGAGCACCGACAAGCCCAGCGATCCACCCACCTGCTGCATGACGTTGACCAGCCCCGATGCCGCGCCGGCATCTCGTGGTTCGACGCCGGCCAATGCCGTCGTGGTCAACGGCACGAACGCCGTGCCGTTGCCGACGCCGAACACGACGAGGGGTCCGACCAAGCTCCAGTAGCTGCTGTGCGCGTCGAGCTGGGTGAGCCACAACAGGCCGAGCGTCGAGATCGTGACACCGGCGATCATCACCACCCGCGCACCGAACCGGGGCATCAGGCTACGGGCACTGAACTGCGAGAACACGAACAGGGCGACCGTGAGCGGCAAGAACGCGAACCCGCTGCGCAGTGCGCTGTAGTGCAAGACGTCCTGGAGGTACTGCGTGAGGAAGAAGAACATTCCCATCATCCCGGCGACCAGCAGCAATCGAGCCAGATACGAACCCGAACGACTGCGATCGCCGAACAGGCGTAGCGGCGTGATCGGGGAAGGGGCCCGAAGCTCGACACCGACGAATGCGCCGAGCAGCAGCAGGCCGGCGGCGAACGATGCGATCGTTACGGTGTTCGCCCAGCCATCGGTCGCGGCGTGCACGAATCCATACACCAGAGCGACCATGCCGAAGGTCGACGTGAGCGCGCCGGCGAGATCGAAGCGGTCGCGCTGGCGCGGCGTTTCCGGTAGCGCCCGTCGGCCGAGCAACACGACCGCGACTCCGATGGGGACGTTGACGAACAAAACCCAGCGCCACGACACCCACTGGGTCAGCATGCCGCCGGCGATCAGGCCGACGGCGCTGCCGCCGATCGAGACGGCCGTGTAGTAGCCGATGGCCCGGGTTCGTTCCCGACCGTCAGGGAACATCGTCAACAGCAATGCCAGCGCCGACGGCGAAGCGAGCGCCCCGCCGACGCCTTGCAACGCCCGCGCGGCCAGGAGCAGGCCGCCCGAATCGGCGAATCCGCCTGCCAGTGAGGCAAGCGTGAACATCACGATGCCGGCAAGGAACACTCGTTTACGGCCAAGGATGTCGCCGGCTCGGGCGCCCAGGAGCAGCAGACCGCCGAACGTCAGCGTGTATGCATTCAGAACCCAGGAGAGGTTTTCGGGAGAGAAGTGCAGCGCCGCCTGCACGTCGGGCAGCGCGATGTTCACGATGGTGGCGTCGAGGACCACCATGAGTTGGCAGGTGAGCACGACGGCCAGGAGCAGGGCAGTGGACGCGGGGCCTCGGCGCCGGGTGAGAAGGCCTCGGTCAGGCCGCGGAAGGGGCGTTCGGACGGACACGAGCAAGCTCCAGACGGAGTAGTATCGGCTAAGCGGATGCATCCTCCGGTAACTATACGGAGGCTGCCTCCGGTTAGCAAACGAGTTTGGAGGCGGCATGTCCGGCCGAGCGACCACGGTGGCGCCCGACCCTGTGTCCGTGCCGGGTGCAGTGCCACCGGTCGAGCTCGACCACTTGGCCGATGCGGCTGGTGCGATCGGACGGCCTATGCGAGCTGACGCCCGCCGCAATCGTGACGCGGTGCTCGCGGCGGCATCGCAGTTGTTCGCCGAACAGGGCGTCGACGCGCCCCTGGAGCAGGTGGCTCGTCGAGCCGAAGTCGGTATCGGCACGCTTTACCGCCACTTTCCGACGCGCGATGCCCTCGTGGCGGGCGTGTACCTGCGCGAGGTGGACCTGCTGTGCGACGACGTCGAGCAGTTGTTGCGCCAGTATCCGGCTGATGTCGCGCTCGCGTCCTGGATGCAGCGCTTCGTCCGTTACGTGGCCACCAAGAAAGGCATGGCGGTCGCCCTCAAGTCCGTCGTCGGGGCTGATTCCGAGCTGTTCACGCGCAGTCGCGAACGGATCTACGCCGCGATGGATCAACTGATCACCGCGGCGGTGGCTGCCGATGCCATCAGGCCGGACGTGGACCCGGACGATCTGATGCGAGCGATGAGCGGCTTCTGCCTGGTTACCGATCAGCCGGATTGGCAGGATCGGGCGGCTCGTCTGGTTGACCTGCTGGTCGACGGGCTGCGGTTCCGTCCGGGCTGAGGCGCCGGACGGATTCCGGTAGCGCAATGCCGGCGCGCAGATCCGGCGCGGGCCGAGGCGGCAGGTAGATCAGGCCAACCGGCACAACGCCGGCCCACGCCGGGCCGGCCACGTCCGATTCGGGATCTTCCGGCCAACCCGCGCTGACCTTGACAGACCAGCGCTCGATCGGAAGTTCGAGCACGAGCGTGGCGGCGAGTTCCTTCGCAGTGGGCGCTCGTAACTCGGCCACTCGACCGGGGATCAAGGCATCGGTGATCACGTCCAACGCTCGTCGCCGGTCGGACACCGGCGCGCAGCGTCCGAAGATCACGGCGCTGCGATAGCGCATCGACGACTCGAAGGCCGATCGGGCGAGCACGAGTCCGTCGAAGGCCGTCACGGCGAGCGACGTCGGTGCACCGGCAGCAAGTGATCTCATCCAGCGTGAGCCGGTCGAGCCGTGCGCGAGCACCCGGTCCCCGTCGCGAACGACCGCGGTCGGCACCACGACGGGATGCCCGCCGTCGAGCACCGCGAAATGGCCGACTCGGACCTCGTCCAGCAGCTGATCGAGTTGGCGGCGATCGCGGCGGCCCTTCTCGGGCAGCCGGGTGATCTCGGTGGTCGGCCCAGCATCGGTCGATTCGGTCATCAGCCGATCACTCGGTTCACGGCATCCGCCAGTCGAGAGGGGCGGCCGCCGCGACGTTCGGCGGCATCGGCCCAGACCATGGCGCGAAGTCCTGCGTTGGCGCCGAGCCAGCGTAGCGGCTCGGGTTCCCAATCCGGGCTGCGATGCCCCACCCAGGGCAGCGTCGTCAGAGGGCTGGACCGGGCGAGGATCAGATCACGCAACGTCCGCCCGGCCAGGTTGCTGCCGGCCAGACCGTCGCCGACATACCCGCCGGCCCAGCCGATGCCACCGCGCAGTCCGACCGACGCGTGCCAGTCGCGAGCCACACCCAACGGTCCGCCCCAGCGATGCGTTATGCGCGTGCCCGCGAGCATCGGGAACAACTCGACCAGCGTCCGCTCGAGGTCGGTGAATACTCGCGGCACCCGATCGAATTCGTCGCTGATTCCGGAGCCGAAGTGATACGGCGCGCCTCGACCGCCGAATACGAGCCGATCGTCGGCCGTGCGTTGCCCATAGACGATCAGGTGGCGCTCGTCGCTGAACGTCTCGCGGGCGTTGAGCCCGATGTCCTCCCAACAACGCTCGGGCAGTGGCTCGGTGGCGATCATCAACGAGTACACCGGGACGAGGCGGCGCCCGAGCCCGGCCAGCGTCGCCGTGTATCCCTCCGTTGCGCGGATCACCGTCTCGGCGTGCAGCGGCCCGTGGTCGGTCTCGACGACGCCCGGCCGCAGCGAGGTCGCAGTGGTGCGTTCGTAGATTCGAGCGCCTCGTGCCTCGACCACCGCGGCCAGACCGCGGATCAACTTGGCCGGATGGACTGCCGCGCAGTGCGGTGTGTAAGTGGCGGCGCGGATGTCGGTCGCGTTGACCAGCGCCCGGGCCGCTGCAGCGTCGAGCAGTGCCACACCGAGGTCGAACCGGTCACTCTCGGCCAGTTCGTCCCGTGCCCGTTCGACCTGCGCCGCCGAACGGGCGAGCACGACGGTGCCGCCGTGGGCGATGTCGGCGGCAATGCCTTCGGCCGCAGCGACACGAATCACCTCAGCGACGGTGTCGCGCATGGCGGCGTACTGCGCCATCGCGGGGACTCGCCCGTGCTCGGCCGCGATTCGGGAGGCAGAGACTGGAAACAGCGCGGAAAGCCAACCGCCGTTGCGTCCTGAGGCTCCGAATCCGGCGATCTCCGCGTCGAGCAGGGCGATCCGCAGGCTCGGCTCGGCCTCGAGCAGGTAGTACGCGGTCCACACGCCGGTGAGGCCCGCGCCGACGATGGCGACGTCCACGCTGGTGGAGCCGGGCAGTGACGCGCGCGGCCGCAGCGACCCGGCCACGGTCTCGTGCCAGAGCGATAGGCCGCGGTAGCGCGCCTCGTCGGTTGCGCTCAGGTGAGCACCTCGGTGACCGGGGTAGAGGCGTAGCCGTGTGCCTGCGCCACGGGCGCGTTGGTGAGGGTTCCGGCGTAGGTGTTCAAGCCGAGCGCAAGTGCAGGATCGGCCTGAAGTGCGGCCCGCCAACCGTGATTGGCCAGTTCGATCGCGTAGGTCAGCGTCACATTGGTCAGTGCGTATGTCGACGTGTGCGGCACCGCTCCGGGCATGTTCGCCACGCAGTAGAACAAAGAATCGTGGACCGGATAGGTCGGGTTCGCATGCGTCGTGGGTCGTGAGTCCTCGAAACAGCCGCCCTGGTCGATCGAGATGTCGACGAGCACGGAACCCGGCTTCATTCGCGACACCAGTTCGTTACTGATGATCTTCGGGGCCTTGGCGCCGGGCACGAGCACGGCCCCGATCACGAGGTCGGCGTCGAGGACGGCCCGCTCGACTTCGTAGGCATTCGACGCGATCGTCTGGCAGTGGCCCTGGTAGATCGCGTCCATCTGGCGCAAGCGGGCCACGTTCCGGTCGAGAAGCAGAACCTCGGCCTGCATACCGAGCGCGATTGCGGCCGCGTTCTGGCCGGACACGCCGGCACCGATGACGACGACCTTGGCCGCGTATACGCCGGGAACCCCGCCCATCAGCACGCCACGGCCGCCGCCTTGGCGCATGAGGTGGTAGGAGCCCACCTGAGGAGCTAGGCGCCCGGTCACCTCGGACATCGGGGCTAGCAGAGGCAGGGAGCCGTCGGCCAGCTGCACGGTCTCGTAGGCGATGCCAACGGCTCCGGCCTCCATCAACGCGTCCGTGCAGGCCCGGTCGGCGGCCAGGTGCAGGTAGGTGAACAGCACCTGGTCCTTGCGAATCCGGTGATACTCCTCGGCGATCGGCTCCTTCACCTTCAGAATCATGTCGCCGGCCTGCCACACGTCCTCAGCGGTGCCCAGGATCTTCGCGCCGGCGGCGACGTAGTCGTCGTTCGGGATCGACGAGCCCACCCCGGCGTCCTGCTCGACGAACACCTCGTGCCCGTTGCGGACCAGCTCGTGCACCCCGGAGGGGGTTATCGCCACCCGGTATTCGTGGTTCTTGACCTCGCGGGGGATGCCGACCTTCATCTTGACTCCATTGTCTCGACGGACGGAAAGCGAATGCGGCCAGGCTATCCCTCGCCCGGACGCCGGAACACGGTCGCGGCGTGCCGCCGCTGGTTCGAATCGGTGCGTGTCAGATACGCGTCCAGGCCTGCGTGAGCACTGTGCGCAGAATCTGTTCGATCTCGTCGAACTGGGTCTGGTCGCAGGTCAGCGGCGGGGCCAGCTGGACGACCGGATCTCCGCGATCATCGGCACGGCAGTACAGACCGTTCTCGAACAAGGCCTTGGACAGGAACCCGCGCAGCAGCCGATCGGACTCGTCGGCGTCAAAGGTCAGCTTGCTGGCCTTGTCCTTGACCAACTCGATGCCGTAGAAGTATCCGTCGCCGCGGACATCGCCGACGATCGGCAGGTCGTGGAGCTTCTCCAGGGTCGAACGGAAGGCGTGCTGATTGTCCAGAACGTGTCGCGAAATGCCCTCGCGTTCGAAGATGTCGAGGTTGGTCATCGCGACCGCCGCCGACACGGGATGCCCGCCGAATGTATAGCCGTGGGGGAAGTAGTCGTCGCCATCCCAGAACGGCGCGGCGATCCGGTCGCTCACAATGCAGGCGCCGATGGGGGAGTAACCACTGGTCAGGCCCTTGGCGCACGTGATCATGTCCGGGACATAACCGAATTTGTCGCACGCGAAGATCGGTCCCAGCCGGCCGAAGGCGCAGATCGTTTCGTCGGACACCAGAAGGACGTCGTGCCGATCGCAGATCTCGCGCACCCGCTGGAAGTATCCGGGCGGCGGTGGGAAACAACCGCCGGAATTCTGTACCGGTTCGAGGAAGACGGCGGCGACCGTCTCGGGACCCTCGTACTCGATGGCCAGTTCGATCTGGTCCGCGGCCCACCGGCCGAACGCTTCGAGGTCGTCGCCGTGCTCGGGCGCGCGGTAGAAGTTGGTGTTGTGAACCTTGATTCCCCCCGGCACCAAGGGCTCGAACATCTTCTTGGCATCGGGGATGCCAGTGATCGACAACGCGCCCTGCGGAGTGCCGTGATAGGCGACGTAACGGCTTATCACCTTGTGTTTCATGGGCTTTCCGGCCAGCTTGAAGTACTGTTTGGCCAGCTTCCACGCCGTCTCGACCGCTTCGCCGCCGCCGGTGGTGAAGAAGACCTTGTTCAGGTCGCCGGGTGCGTAGTCCGCGAGCCGGTCGGCGAGCTCGATCGCCTGCGGGTGCGCGTAGGACCACAGCGGAAAAAAGGCGAGTTCGCTGGCCTGCTTGTAAGCAGCCTCGGCCAGTTCGACCCGACCGTGGCCCACTTGTACGACGAACAGCCCGGCCAACCCGTCGAGGTAACGCTTGCCGTTCACGTCATAGATGTAGGCGCCGTCACCCCGCACGATGGTCGGGATCGGTGAGTTCGCATACGAGGACAGCTTGGTGAAGTGCATCCACAGGTGCTCGCGAGCCTTGGCCGAGAGCGCGCCGCCGTCGAAGCCATGCGTGGCGCCGGACAGGTCGGCGGGCGTGGTGGTCATCAGTGCTCCTTCGTCTTCCCGGGCCGGATGCGGCCGGTATGCGGACACGGTGACGTCGGTGTCACCGCGCGCCCCAGTTGTAGATCTGCTTGGTCAGCTTCAGGTAGAAGAACGTCTCGGTTCGCAGGACGCCCGGCACGCTGCGGATCTGCGTGTTGATCAGTCGCAGTAGGTGTTCGTCATCGGTGACGACGACCTCGCACAGGATGTCGACCGAGCCCGCGACGATGACCAGATACACGACCTCGGCGATCTTGGCGAGCTGTTCGGCGATCCGCTTGAGGTCCCCGGAGGCGGAGATCGCCACCATCGCCTGTCGGTCGAACCCGACCTGCATCGGATCGGTGACGGCGACGATCTGCATGACGCCGGTGTCGACGAGCTTCTGCACCCGCTGCCGGACGGCCGCCTCGGACAAACCGACCGCCTTGCCGATCGCCGCGTACGGACGCCGGCCGTCTTCCTGTAGCTGCTCGATGATGCCCTTGCTGACGTCATCGGGCGCCGACCGCGGGGAGTTGTTCGGCACCCCTGCAGCTTCCCCTACCAGAGGGCATGATGCAAGTGAATCCGTAGGGCATCCGACGATTTGATGACGATCTCGTCTTTCCGACGGCGACGTTCGTGCGAAATCCGCTTCTCGTGGGCTTCGGTGCCCTCGTGCCGCGGTGTGCGGTGACGCGCTGGGTCCACCGAGCGGAACGCAACACCGCTCGCCCGTTGCCACAACAAGATCAGCCGTCTATCGTGCGCATTTCGCAGATCTGCGAGGCAGCGGCCACGCAATCCGAACGAAATATCCAGCAATCAGCATGTATCCGCAAACCACCGGAAGCGTCTCTGAGACCCCAGGAGTGCCGAGTGAGCGTGTCTGAGTTCGACGAGGTCGTCACGGCCGACGCCCTGGAAGAAAAATCGAAGCTGCAGAAGCACTTCGGGCGAGCCGACATCTTCTTCTTCCTCGTCTGCACCTTGGTCGGCGTCGACGGTCTGGGCACGCTGGCGACCGAGGGCGGCGCCGGCTTTACGTGGCTCATCATCAGCGTCGCCCTGTTCGCGATTCCGTCGGCGATGATCCTCTCGGAGTTGGGCGCGGCCTACACCGACGAGGGTGGCCCGTACATCTGGGTTCGACACGCCTTCGGACATTTGGCCGGCGCCGTCAATAATTTCTTCTACTGGGTGACCAACCCGGTCTGGATGGGCGGAACTCTCGTCGGCACCGCGATCGGCGGCCTCACAGTTTTCATGAACAACGACGCCGGCTGGTCCAGAGGACCCACTTACCTGTTCGGTCTGGCGTTCATCTGGGCCGGCGTACTGTTCGCCATCCTCTCGTTCAAGGTCGGCAAGTGGGTGGCGACGATCGGCGCGCTGGCTCGGTTCCTGCTGCTCGGCTTCTTCTCCATCATCGTTGTCGTCTACGGCGCGAAGCACGGCTTCAACGGCATCGGTGGTGGTGACTTCAAGCCCGATTACTCGAGCTTCGTGCTGCTGGTCCCGCTCATCCTGTTCAGCCTGGTCGGCTTCGAGTTGCCCAGTGCCGCGGGCGAGGAGATGGAAGACGCAGCCCGTGACGTGCCGGCCGGCATCGCCAAGTCGGTTATCGCGACCACGCTGCTCTACGGCCTGCCGGTCCTCGGCATCCTGCTTGTGCTTCCCTCGAGTCAAGCCAGCGGTTTGGCCGGTTTCCCGGACGCGCTCAAGCAGGCGATGACCGTTTTCGGTGGCCACGTCGACGTTGCGAAAGACGGCACTGTGACCTCGACGCTGTCCGGCGGCGGCGAGGTCATCGGCTGGTTGATGGGAATCCTCATTGCCATCGTCGCCTTCACTTCGGGGCTGACCTGGATCATGGGGTCCGACCGCACATTGGCGGTTTCCTGCTACGACGGGGCCGGTCCGCGCTCGCTGGGCAAGTTCTCGGCCCGCTTCGGCACGCCGG
>JAFAWL010000036.1 GCA_019241805.1 Actinomycetota bacterium | reverse complement strand
CGCTGGTCGGTACGACCGTGGAGGACTTCGAGGACGAGCCGGACAACCGCCGCGCCGGGGTCATCTGGGCCGTCATCGTGGTCGTCTTGCTGATCGTGATCGGCATCGCCGCCTACGCGATCGTGCGGAGCGGGTCGAGCGGCACGAAGACCGTTCTGGTGCCATCGTTGATCGGTCGCACGCAGGACGCGGCCAATCAGGCACTACGTGACGCCGGCTTCGTACCCGGCAACATCACCACCTTCAGCGGGCCCTGCGGCGATCCGCCCACCGCGGATGCGCCCGAGGCCGACGGCAAGGTCTGCACCCAGCAGTTCGGCGCCAACTCCAAACAGCCGAAGGGTTCGACGGTTAGCTACACGGTCTACAAGCAGGGCACGGTGCAGGTACCGAACCTGGTCGGACAGTCGGTCGACGACGCCGTGAAGCTGCTCAACGACAGCAAGTTGCAATACGCCCGGCAGGACGTGCCCAATGCACAACCGGCCGGCACGGTGGTCGCCCAGGACCCGCCCGCGTACGAGACCGTCGCGCCGACCCAAGTGGTCAAGATCCAGGTCTCCAACGGCAAGGTCGCGATCCCGGACGTCCGCGGGCAGTCCGCGGCCGACGGCAAGAAGGCACTCAACGATGCCGGCTTCGCCAACGTGACGGCGACCTCGAAGTCGGTGACCGATCAGAGTCAGAACGGCAAGATCATCGACGAGTCGCCCACGCCGGGCAGCACCTTCCCGTTGACGCAGACGATCACGATCACCGTCGCTCAGTACGTGTTGCCCGCCTGCCCGACCACTCCGGCCCCACCGTCGTCGGGCAGCGGCAGCGCGCCGGCGTCCGCGTCGTCCTCGCCGCCACCCTCACCGAGCGCAAGTCCGACCTGCACGTAGCTAGCGCGGGTGACAGCCGATTCCCGAAGGAGATTCAGCCGGCGACGCGCGCCGGGATGTGCACGACGGCGCGCAACCCGGGCCGGTTGTCCTCCAGGCGCACGGTGCCGCCGTGCGAACGCAGCAGTTCCCGCACGATCGGCAGGCCGAGCCCGGTGCCGCCGAGCTCGCGGGAGCGCGATGCCTCGGTGCGGTAGAAGCGGTCGAACACGCGCTCGCGTTCGGCGGCCGGAATGCCGGGACCGTCGTCGGCGACCGTCAGCTCGACGACGTTCTCCTCGCCTGCGGTACGTCCGACGTGCACCGTCACCTCGCCCGTGGCGTAGCGCACGGCATTGTCGACCAAATTGACGATCACACGGCGTAACGCGTCGACGTCACCCTCGACCGGCGCGGTCGCGTCGGCGTCGAAGTGCACCGGCACCCGCGCGTGCTCGTAGTCGGCCGTGATGTCCTCGACGAGCGTGGCCAATTCCACCGGCTCGCGGCGCCGCAGCACTCCGCCGGATTCGTCATTCCGGGCAAGGGTGAGCAGGTCGGTTACCAGGTGGTCGAGCCGATCGACGTCGATCAAGACGTCGTCGATGATCTCGTTCCAATCGACGGCGGGACCCATCCGGGCGGCGACCTCGAGCTGTACCCGCAGCGACGCGATCGGAGAGCGCAGTTCGTGCGCGGCGTCGCCGACGAAGGTGCGTTGCCGCGAGGTCGACTGCTCGATCCGGTCGAGCATGGCGTTCAGGGTCACGACGAGGCGATTGATCTCGTCCTGCGCGTTGGGTACCGGCAGCCTCATGTGCGACAGCCCCGCCGCCGTGATCTCCTCCGCGCCGTGGCGCACAGTCGCCACCGTGCGCAGCGTCTGGCCGGCGACCCAATAGCTCAGCAAGGCCATGGCAATGATCGCCAGGGGGCACCCGATGATCGCGGCGTCGCGCACGATACGGACGGCGTCGTTGATCCGGGCGGCGTCGGTCGCGACGACCACCGTGTCGGCACCGGCGAGCACGCCTACGACCCGCAGCGGCTCGTCGGCGCCCGCGGCCCGCGCCGCAATGTCGAGTCGGTGCCCGCGCCGAACCGAGGCTAACTGCTGATCGGTCAGCAGTGACACGGCGGCGTCCGCGCCCGGGGATGCGCCGATCACGCGGTTGTCGGCGTCCACGACCTGCACCTGAACGATCCCACCGTTGTCGGCCAGCACCGGGTTGGGGATGTGGTTCTGGTTGACCAATTGCGCGACGTCGTTACCCGTCCGGATGGCCGAGGAGTCCAGGGCCCGGGTGAGCGAGAGCCGCAGCACGATCACGGTCAGCACGGCGCCGGCGATGACGGCCACGGTCAGGATCGCCGTCGCGACCAGGGTGATCCGGCCGCGCAACGACATCTCGCGCCACCAGCCCGCCCGCGGACGAAGAGCGCGCAGGACGTGCCACAGCCAGCTCACCGCACTGCTCGGGCAGATGACACCGGCGCGGGACCGGGCGTCAGGACTTGGTCGAGGCGAGCCGGTAGCCGGCGCCGCGGACGGTCTGCACCGTCTGCCGGTCGAACGGGGTGTCGATCTTGCGCCGCAGGTAGCCCACGTACACCTCGACCACGTTGGCATCGCCCTCGTAGTGGGCGTCCCAGACGTGATGCAGGATCTCGGCTTTGGACACCGCCTCGCCGGCGCGCCGCATCAAATATTCAAGGAGCGCGAACTCGCGGGGCGTCAGATCGATCGAGGTCTCGCCGCGGGTCACGGTGTGCGCGGCCGGGTCGAGCACGAGGTCGTCCACCTGCAACACCGCCGGCCGGGGCGACGCGCCGCGACGCAGGAGCGCCCGAAGTCGTGCCAACAGGACGACGAACGAGAACGGCTTGGTGACGTAGTCGTCGGCGCCGAGGTCGAGCGCGTCGGCCTCGTCGTATTCGCCGTCCTTGGCCGTGAGCATGAGGATCGGGACCCAGTTCTCGGCCGCCCGTAGGTGCTCGATGATCCGGTAGCCGGACAGGCCGGGCAGCATGATGTCCAGGATTACCGCGTCGTAACTGTTCTCCTGGGCCTGGTGCAGGCCGTCCGGTCCGGTGTTCGCGACGTCGACAGTGAATCCCTCGGCGGTCAGGCCGCGTTGCAACGCGGAGGCCAGCCGCAGCTCGTCCTCGACGATGAGCAAGCGCATGGGCGTCAGCCTGCCAGTTCGGACTGAGTCCTGTCTCAGGCTGGCTCAGGAAGACCACAGTGCAATCAACGCATGCTCTTACGCGTGAGTGTGGCTGCAACGGTTTTCGGCCGCCGCTCACTTCGATGGTCCGTTCCCGTCCTCGCCGCCGCCGTGGCCGGCGTGATCGGCACCGGGGTGTTGTCGGCGAAGGCTGATTCGGAACTCCCGACGGTCTCGGTCGAGCAGCTGCTCGCGGCGGTCGAGCAGACCCATGTGGCCGGCTTCTCCGGCACCGTCGTCGAGAATGCCGCGCTCGGCCTGCCCCAGCTGCCTGATCTCGGCGGCACCTCGCCCAGCACCTCGCTGACGTCTCTGTTGGCCGGTTCGCACACGATGCGCGTCTGGTACGCCGGGCCGACGAAGCAACGCGTCGCCCTGCTGGCCACCGTCGGCGAGACGGACATCTTCCGCGACGGGACCTCGTTGTGGCAGTGGGACAGCCAGAGTCACACGGCCACGCACACGACGTTGCCGGCCGATTCCGATCAGAACGCGGCGCCGAGCACGCCGAGCACCCTCACGCCCCAGCAACTGGCCCAACGGGCCCTCGACGCGATCGATCCGACGACCTCGGTGACGATGGGGGCAAACCGTTCCGTCGCCGGCCGCGCCGCCTATCAGCTGGTGCTGGCGCCGAAAGACCAGTCGTCACGGATCGGTTCGGTGCGCATAGCGGTCGACGGTAAGAAGAAGGTGCCGATCGGCGTCCAGGTATTCGCGCGCGACGACACCGCCAAGCCGGCGCTGGACGTGTCGTTCTCCAGCATCAACTTCGCGACACCCGAGGACAGCAATTTCGCGTTCACTCCGCCCAAGAGCGCGATCGTGAAGCAGGGTGAGCTCGTCCCGGACAAGGCCGGCAGCGGCGATCGGGTCGGTCAGGCGCAGGCGGTCGATCGTAATTCGCGCACCATCGGCACGGGCTGGACCAGCGTGCTGCTCGTACAGGACGCGGCGTCGGTGACTAACAGCCAGCCGGTGCAGGCGTTCCTGACCCCGGTCTCAGGTGCCTGGGGTTCGGGTCACCTGTTCAGCTCGAAACTGCTGACCGCACTGATCACGGACGACGGGCGGGTCTTCGCCGGTGCCGTCGATCCCGACGTGCTCTACGCCGACGCGGCTGCCTACAAGTGACGACCGCTGCATACAAGTGACGGACTGCGCCCGGTGGCGGCGATGAGCGTCGCTGAGGCGCAGGCCCGATCGGCACCGTCCGATGCGTCCGCATCGGCCGAGCTGGCCATCGAGTCGGCCGCACTGACCAAGCGCTTTCGTAGCGGCCAGGTCGCGGTCGACACGCTTGAGCTACGGGTGCCCCGGGGGGCGGTCTACGGCTTCCTGGGACCGAACGGCTCCGGGAAGACGACCACGATCCGGATGCTGCTCGGTTTGATCTTCCCGACGTCAGGCCGTTACTCGATGCTCGGAGCTGCGCTGCCCGCGTCAGCCGGATCGGTCCTGCCCCGCGTCGGTGCGCTGGTCGAGGGCCCGGCGTTTCATCCCTACCTCTCCGGGCGAGCCAACCTGGCCCGACTCGACGCGGCCGACCTGACCGCGACCGGCCGCACCGCGCCGCGACGGATCGACGAAGCGCTCGAACGGGTCGGCCTCACCGCCGCGGCCGGGAAGCGCTATCGCCACTACTCGCTCGGGATGCGGCAGCGACTCGGCATCGCGGCCGCGTTGCTGCAACCGCGCGAGCTGCTGTTGCTCGACGAGCCGACCAACGGACTCGACCCCCAGGGCACTCGCGAGGTACGGCACCTCATCCATCAGCTCGGCCGGGAAGGGGTGACGGTCTTCGTCTCCTCGCACCTGCTGGCCGAGGTCGAACAGGTCTGCACTCACGTGGGGGTCATGAGCACGGGCCGCATGGTTTGGCAGGGTTCGTTGCCCGAGTTGGCGGCGCAACAGCGGGTGCGGGTGCGCGTGACCACCAGCGACCCGCAGGCCGCGCGGGATGTGCTGGCCCGACTGGGCCTGGGGGAACCGACCGTGGTCGACGGTGAGGCGCTGGCCGTTCTCGGATCGATTGATCCGGAGCGGATTGTGGAGGCGCTCGTCGAGGCCGGTGTCGGCGTACGCGGGTTCGTGGTGGAAAAGCCACGGTTGGAAGACGTGTTCGTGTCGCTGACCGGCGAGGGTTTCGATGTCTCGGGTTGACGTTTCGCCGGCGCCTGCGGGGGCACGGCCTCGCCGGCCCTCGACCAGGTTCTTGCGCTCGGAACTCGGGATGATCTTCCGACGGCGCCGCAACCAGGCGATCCTGGGGGTGCTGGCGGCGATCCCGATCCTGATCGCGATCTCGGTCAAGGTGACCGATCACGGCAGCCGTCGCGGTAATGACAACGCCGGAGCGCTGTTCGGCAGCATCGCCGACAACGGTGTCTTCGTGGCCTTCGCGGCGCTGTTCGTCGTGCTCACGGTGTTTCTGCCGATGGCGATTTCGGTTGTTGCCGGTGATTCGGTCTCGGGCGAGGCGAACATCGGCACGTTGCGCTATCTGCTGACGGTTCCGGTCAGCCGCCCACGCCTGCTGGCCGTCAAGTACACCGGGATCCTGTCGTGGTGTCTCGTCACACCACTGACCGTGGGGGTTGTCGGCGTCCTCGCCGGTTTGGCCCTGTTCCCGTCCGGTTCAGTCGTGCTTCTGTCCGGCACGCAAGTGCCGTATGTCGACGGGCTCGGGCGATTGCTCCTGACGATCCTCTATGCCGCGCTGATGATGGCGGCGGTCGGCGCTATCGGTCTGTTCGTCTCGACCCTCACCGAAGTACCGATCGCGGCGATGGCGACGACCTTGGCACTGTCGATAACGAGCGCGGTGCTGGACGCGATTCCCCAGCTCGGTGGTATCCATCCGTGGCTGTTCAGCCATTACTGGTTGCGTTTCGCGGATCTGTTGCGAGATCCGCTCCAATTCGACGGCGTCGAGAAAGGCGTGCTCGTCACGCTCGGTTACGTGCTGGTTTTTCTGACGCTCGGGTGGGCTCGGCTGGGTGGCAAAGACATTTCCAGCTAGCTCCGCTCGCGGGTGATCGTCACGTGCCGACGGGTGATCGGGCCTGCGAGGTCACGTGGCTGGTGATGCCACCGGCCAAGCCGAACATTGCGCCGAAGGCAATCTTGGAGGTTTGCGAGCAGCGCAGCATCACGATGGTCCCGTCGGGACTCAACGCGGCCTGGATCTGAATAGTCTGCCGCCGGGGGTCGCGCGCGAGATAGGTCTGCAAGGTCTGGTCCACGCTGCCGAGGTGAAGGTAGCGGTGATTGTCGGCCGCCAATGCCGCGCGTTCAGCGGATAGGTCGATCGAGTTGGCGGCGGCCGTGGCGGCGCCGTCACAAATACTTTGCAGATCACGGTGGGCCTGGAATTCGGAGCTCACCACGACGCTGCCGGCAACGAAGATCATCGCCAGGATGAAGGTCGCGGCCTGCACGACCGGGTAGTCGCGATAGGAGATCGCCTGCAGCAGCAACCGCCCGACGCCGGGCCAGCCGAAGATCTCCTCGACGACGACGGTGCCACCCAAAAGAAGCCCGGTCTGCAGGCCGAGGAACGTGATCAGCGGGATCGCCGCATTGCGCAGCCCGTGCTTCAGCACGACCACATGCGGCGCGAGGCCCTTGGCCCGCGCCGTGCGCATATAGT
>JAFAWL010000470.1 GCA_019241805.1 Actinomycetota bacterium | reverse complement strand
ATGAGGACACGATCAAGGAACGCGGCATTCTCTACCTGGTCATGGTGGCGTGTTCATTGATCTTCCTGATCGTGGCCGCCGTTGTCGGCAAGAAGCTCAGCCGGCGGTTTGGCAACTGGAACGCGGCACTGATCGCCGGCGGCGCGTTCGTCATCGCCATCGCCATCGTGATGTTCATCCTGCCGAGTCTGGGGCAACTGGCGTACAACCGGGCCAATTACGGCAACTTCTCGACCGAGACCCCGCAACCGCTCAAAGACGCCAGCGGAAACATCGTCTTCCCCGGCTTCCCGGCTGACGTGCTGTTCAACTTCCGCGCCTTGTCAGTGCTCTCGCAACTCATCCTCTGGACAGCGATCGGGTTGATCTTCGCGCCGATGGCCGAGCGGGTGCTGGCACCGGCGAAGACCGCGACCCGCGTCGAAGAGCCCGTCGTCGGGTGAGCTCGCCTCGTTCAGTGCCGCTCGGAATGCGACGTCCTCGGGCGGGCCGTGATTACGCAGTCGCCGCAATAACCGCCTGCGGGCACGCGATAGAACAGGCAGCAGTTGCTGCGGGTGAAGTGGTTGCCCTTCCAGCGCCCGGCCCCGGCCAGGACCGGGCGAGAGGTCACGCTGCGAGCCAGCTCGAACGGGTCGATCGCGGTGGCAGCCGCCGCCCGCACGAGCATCATCGCCGCCCCGGCGACAGCCGACGCGAGGTTGCCGAGCAGTACTTGCGACGACAAGCGAAACCGCCGTTGATAAGCAGTGATTACCGGAATAACGACCGGATCCATGACGTCGGCATACAGGGCCGCGGTGGCGGTTTCGACGTCGCGCACCTCGATCCAGCAACCGTTCGTCGAGGCCAAGGGCAGTGGGCCGTCGACCGGTTGCCACCAGAGGTCGTCGAGGGACAGCCGGGGGACGGCACCGGTGAGCGCGGCCGAGCCGATGCCCACCGCCACCAACCGGGCGATCACGCCGAGCGCGCTGGTCGAGGCGGCGGCCCGGCGGTCGATGTGCGTCTCGGACACGTCGGCCGCTGCGGCCAGCAACGCTGCGACCCGATCGACCCGCGCGCTCAGTCCGCCGGCATCGATGAGCTCTCGGGCCGGGCGCCAATCCGCGTTCGGCCTGAATCCAGCCAACGCGAAGAACGGACCGACGTCGGCCAACACTGCGCGACGAGCGCGCTCATCGATGCCGCCCACGCCCTCAAGCGTGCCAGCCGATGACGACGTTCCCGTTCAGTGCGGTCGTCGAGATGGACGATCTGCGTCTCGCGCTGCTTCTCAACGCGGTGGCGCCCGCCATCGGCGGCGTACTCGTCCGCGGAGAGAAGGGCACGGCCAAATCCACGGCGGTACGGGCGCTCGCGGCCGTGCTGCCCGACATCGACGCCGTCGCCGGCTGCCGGTTCGCGTGCGACCCGGCCGGGCCGGACCCGAACTGCCCCGACGGGCCGCACCCGCGCGACGCCGCGACGATCACGCGCGCGACCCCGCTGGTCGAACTTCCCGTCGGTTCGACCGAAGACCGGCTCACCGGATCGCTCGACGTCGAGCGGGCGCTGACCGAGGGCGTGAGCACCTTCCAACCGGGGCTGCTGGCGGCGGCGCACCGAGGATTGCTCTACGTCGACGAGGTCAACCTGCTGCACGACCACCTGGTCGACCTGCTACTGGACGCGGCCGCCCTGGGAACGAACTACGTCGAACGCGACGGCGTCTCGGTACGTCACGCGGCCCGGTTCCTTTTGGTCGGCACGATGAATCCCGAGGAGGGCGAACTGCGCCCTCAGCTGCTGGACCGCTTCGGCCTGACCGTCGAAGTCTCCGCCCCCCGCGACCCGGCCCCCCGGGCCGAGGTTGTGCGGCGTCGACTGGCCTACGACGCCGACCCGGACGGATTCGCCGCCGACTATGCCTGCGCCGAACGGGAGCTGGCCGAGTCGATCATGTCAGCGCGCGCCCGGCTGGCGAACGTCAAGCTGGCCGACGACGCGCTCGAACGGATCGCGTCCGTGTGCGCGGCGTTCGGCGTAGACGGGCTGCGGGCCGACATCGTCACTGCTCGCACCGCGGTCGCGCATGCGGCCTGGCGCGGCGGCGACAACGTCGAGATCGAGGACATCCGGGTGGCCGCCCGGCTGGCCCTGCCCCACCGTCGACGGCGTAACCCGTTCGACGCGCCCGGACTCGACGAACAGCAGCTTGACGACGCGTTGGGCGCTCCCGACGACGATCCGGACGACGATCCCGACGGCATCGATCCCGACGGTGGTGGTGCTGAGGACACCGCATCCGAAGACGCCGCGCCGCACAACACCGACGCCCGGGGACCGGACTCGCCGGCCGGGGGAGCCGATCGCGCGGACGGCTCCACCAGCGCCGCCGCGCCGAGCGGCCCCATAGGCTCCGCCGCACCGACGCGCGTTGCGGCACCGACCGATCCGTTCCGCATCCGACGACTAGAGGTGCCCGGCGTCGGCCGGGGCGCCGCCGGCCGCCGGTCACGGGCCGAGACCGACAGTGGCCGCACGGTCGGATCACGCATCCCCACCGGCCGGCTGAGCCAGCTCCACCTGGTCGCGACGATCAGCGCCGCGGCGCCCCATCAACGCGCTCGCACCGCGGGGCACCCTCGCCCCGGCCTGGTGCTGGTCCGTGACGATCTGCGCGAGGCGCGCCGCGAAGGACGCGAGGGCAATCTGGTGCTGTTCGCCGTCGATGCGAGCGGATCGATGGCGGCCCGCGCCCGGATGAGCGCGGTAAAGGGCGCCGTGCTGTCACTGCTGCTGGACGCCTACCAGCGGCGCGACAAAGTCGGCTTGATCAGCTTCCGCGGCGACTCGGCCGAGCTGCTCCTACCCCCGACCTCGTCGGTCGAGGCCGCCGCCGCCCGGCTGACCGTGCTGCCGACCGGTGGGCGTACTCCGTTGACCGCGGGGCTGTTGGAGGCGCATTCGACGCTGGCCCGTGAGCGACTGCGCGATCCCGAACGTCGGCCGCTGCTCGTAGTGGTCACCGACGGCCGCCACACCGCGGGGGGCGATCCGGACCGGATCGCGGCGCTCCTGCGGGAAACCGGTGTCGCCGCGATAGTCGTCGACTGCGAGTCCGGGCCGGTACACCTCGGGCTGGCAGCGCAGTTGGCGGCGGCGCTCGGCGGTCCGTGCCTGCAGCTGGGCGATCTCGCCGCGGACTCGCTGGCCGCCTCTGTCCGTGCGATCCGCGAGGTGGCGTGATGCCTCAAGGCGTGCCGGCCACGATTCCCGATGACGGCCTTACGACGCGACAGCGGCGCAATCGTCCGCTGCTCATCGTGCACACCGGTGCGATGAAGGGAAAGTCCACCGCCGCGTTCGGCTTGGCGTTGCGGGCCTGGAACCAGGGTTGGGACGTCGGCGTCTTTCAATTCGTCAAAAGCGCGAAGTGGCGAGTCGGTGAGGAGGCCGCGTTCCGCGCGCTCGGCCGACTGCACGAGCAGACCGGTGAAGGCGGTGCCGTCGCCTGGCACAAGATGGGTGAGGGTTGGTCTTGGATCCAGCGCGGCCCGGACGAGGACCACGCGGCCAACGCGCGCGAGGGCTGGGAACAGATCAAGCGTGATCTCGCGGCGGAGCGATTCGGCTGCTACGTGCTCGACGAATTCACTTACCCGATCAAGTGGGGCTGGCTCGACGTCGGCGAGGTCGTCGACGTCCTCACGGATCGCCCCGGACACCAGCACGTCGTCATCACCGGCCGCGACGCCGCGCCGGAGTTGATCGACGCGGCCGACCTGGTCGTGGAAATGACGAAGATCAAGCACCCGATGGACGCCGGCCAGAAGGGTCAGCGGGGCATCGAATGGTGAGCATCCCTCGCGTCGTGATCGCCGCGCCCGCGAGCGGTCACGGCAAGACTTCGGTGGCCACGGGTCTGTTGGCCGCCTTCCGCGCCCGGGGGCGGACCGTCTCGCCACACAAGATCGGGCCGGACTACATCGATCCCGGCTACCACACGCTGGCCGCCGGTCGACCCGGTCGCAACCTCGATCCGTGGCTGGTCGGCGAGCATCGCGTCGCCCCGCTGTTCCGCCACGGCGCCACCACGCCGACCCCGGCCGATATCGCGATCATCGAAGGCGTGATGGGCCTGTTCGACGGCGCGAGTGGGCAAGGCGAGTTCGCCTCGACCGCGCACGTGGCCCGCCTGCTTCAAGCACCGATCCTCCTGGTGATCGACGCCTCGGGCGCCGCCCGCTCGGTGGCCGCGCTGCTGCACGGATTCATTTCGTTCGATCCGTCCGTCCACATCGGCGGCGTGATCTTCAATCAGGTCGGCTCCGACGCGCACGCGACGTTGCTGCGAGAGGCGATCGAGCCGATGGGCGTGCCCGTCGTCGGTGTTGTCCATCGCCGGGCAGCGCTCTCGGTGCCGTCACGGCATCTCGGTCTGATCCCGGCCGCGGAACGGCAGCGCGAGGCGGTCGCGGTCGTCGACGAGTTGTGTGGCGTGATCGAGGCGAGCGTCGATCTCGAGGCGGTCGAACGACTGGCCCGCTCTGCTCCACCGTTACCGGATGGGGACGATGCGGCGCTTCTCGACCGGGCCGACCCGGCCGCGAGCGCCGACGGATCGCGGCCGCGCGCGCGGATCGCCGTGGCCGGTGGCGTGGCATTCACCTTCGGCTATGCCGAGCATGTCGAGCTGCTCACCGCCGCCGGGGCCGAGGTGGTCAAGTTCGACCCGTTGCGGGACGAGCAGCTGCCCGAATCCGTCGACGCGGTGATCATCGGCGGCGGCTTCCCCGAGGTGCATGCCGCTCGACTGGCCGAGAACGTCCGGCTGCGCAAGGAGATTGCCGCGTTGGCACGCTCCGGCGCGCCGGTGGTCGCGGAGTGCGCCGGGCTGCTGTATCTGTCCCGCTCGCTGGACGGGCACGAGATGTGCGGCGTGCTCGACGCGACCGCCCACATGTCCGGACGACTGACGCTCGGCTACCGCGAGGCGGTCGCCGCGACGACATCGGTCATCGCGGAGGCGGGCACGCGCGTGCACGGCCACGAGTTCCACCGCACGACCCTCGCGTCGGCCGGCGCCAATCCGGCCTGGCACTGGCGCCGGTCGCCGACGA
>JAFAWL010000436.1 GCA_019241805.1 Actinomycetota bacterium | reverse complement strand
CGCCTCGATGCCTCCGAGCACGATGGGAAGCCCCGGAAACGCCTGACGACAGAGATTCGAATAGACGATGGTCGCGCGGTTCGGGCGCTTTCCGACCTCACCGTCGGGTGAGTACTGATCCTCGCTCCGCAGCTTCTTCTGCGCGGTGAGCCGGTTCAGCATCGAGTCCATGTTGCCGGCGGTGACACCGACGAAGAGCTTCGGCCTTCCCATCACCAGGAAGTCGTCTGGCCGATCCCAGCGAGGCTGCGCGACGATGCCGACACGAAAGCCCTTCGCTTCGAGGGCGCGGCCGATGATGGCCATGCCGAAGCTCGGGTGATCGACGTAGGCATCCCCGGTGACGATGATGATGTCGCACTGTGCCCAGCCGAGCGCGTCCATCGCCGCGCGATCCATCGGCAGGAAAGGGGCCGAGCCGGATTGGGCGGCGGCGTTGGTAAATAGCGGGTCGGCAGCTTGCACGCCGCCAATTTTAGCCGATATCGACCGGAACGTAGATCTGCGCATCGTCGCGCTGGATGAGCAGCGCGACGCTGTGGCCGGATCGGGCCACCTCGCGCTTGAGATCGGCGGCTGAGTTGACGGCGGCGCCGTTGACCCCGAGCACCACATCGCCGCTCTCGATGCCCGCGGCGAGGGCCGGCCCCGCCACGTCCTCGACGACGAGCTTGCCATGCGTATGCAGCTCCTCTTGCTCCTTGGCATCGAGCTGACGCACCGCCAGGCCGAGCTTGCCGCCGCCGTCCTCGGCGTCGCGGCGCGCAACCTGCGCCGGCTCGTCCTCGAGCAGCACCGTCTTGACCTCGACCTCCGCGGCCTTGTGGTCGTGCCAGATGCCGATGCGCGCCTGCGAGCCCGGCGGGATCTCGGCGATGACCGTGGGCAGATCGTAGGAATGGTCGATCTTCCTGCCATTCACGCTGGTGATCACATCGCCCGGCTTGAGGCCCGCTTTCTCGCCCGGACCCTTCGGCTCGACCGAGCTCACCAGCGCGCCATGCGGCGTCCCGAGGCCGAAGGTCTGCGCGAGCTTCTGGTCGACCTCCTGGACGGACACGCCGATCCGGCTGCGTGAGACGCGGCCCTTGGCGAGCAGCTGGTTCTTGACGGACAGCGCGAGATCGATGGGCACTGCGAACGACATGCCCATGTAGCCGCCCGTGCGGCTGAAGATCTGCGCATTGATCCCGATCACCTGGCCCTCGACGTTGAACAGCGGACCGCCGGAATTGCCGGGATTCACGGCGGCATCGGTCTGGATGAACGGCACGTAGGTCTCATCGAGCGGTCGCGCCACGGCGCTCACCACGCCCGCGGTCACGCTATTGTCGAAGCCGAACGGCGAGCCGATGGCAACCACCCACTGTCCGGGCTTGAGCTTGGCGGAATCCCCGAAGCGCACGGTCGGCAATCCGGTCGCCGCAATCTTGATGACGGCCACGTCGCTGCGTTTGTCGACGCCCACCACCTTGGCGGCGAACTCGCGCCGGTCGGTGAGCTTCACCGTGACCTCGGAGGCATCCATCACGACGTGCGCGTTGGTGAGTACGTAGCCGTCGGGACTCACGATGAATCCCGAGCCGATGCCGTGCGAGGGCGGCTCGCGATCGGGATTCTGGCGGCGATAGCGGCGGAAAAATTGCGACAGCGGATCTTCATCGTCGCTGTCGGCGGAGTTGCCCCCGTGCTGAGGCTTCTCAACCACGCTGATGTTGACCACCGCAGGCCCGTTCTCGGAGACCAGGGCGGAGAAATCTGGGAGTCCGGTCACACGGCCAGGACCCGGGGCGGAGAGCGCTTGCGGCGTGGCCTCGCTGCGCGGAGCGGGCGCGATGACCGCGCTGTCCGGTGCCGCCGGCTGCGCCGGCGCATGCGCACGCTCCCGTGCCACGACCACCACGAAGAGACCCGCGACCAGCGCGAGCGCCCAGATCCTGATGCTTCCCATTGCTTCCCTCGTCCGGTCGATTGAGTGTTGAGACCGGCGGCCCGGAGCAATGGTTCCGACGCCGCGGATCCGCGGCGAATTCCTACAGCATCCCCTCACGGCCGCCGCCAAACTGTGAAATCGAAACGGGTGGCGGTGGCCCTTTTGGCGCTAGTCTCGGTAT
>JAFAWL010000307.1 GCA_019241805.1 Actinomycetota bacterium | reverse complement strand
CCCGCGCCGGCAGCGCGGCCCGGTGGCGGATCCACCACTCCTGGAAGTGGATCGCGCGCCGGCCGCGCTCGTCTTCGACGATCACGTGCGTCTCGCAGCGTTCATCGGTCATCGGCAGCAGGCGCACGCCGGGCTGCCACCGATCGCACAGCGCCGTCGTGACGTCCGAGAGGGCGTAGCCGGCATCGAGCATGCGCGTGCGTACGAGGTGGGTGGCCAGATCAAGATCACCTAGTCCGAACCAGGACGGTTCGGCGCCGTAGGCGGCCAGCTCATCCTTGACGCGCCAGGTCTCCTGGTGCCGCCCCCACCCGCGTTCGGGATCGATGCCGTCGCCGAGTGTGTACATCACGCTGTCGAGGTCGGGACAGATGCGCACGCCGTGGATGGTGATGTCATCGCCGGTATTAACGATCGCGGTCACCTCACGGCCGACCGACCGCACGCCCCGCAGGAAGCGTGCGCCACCGATACCGCCGGCCAGCACCGTGATCCGCACCCGGTCGAACCTACTCAAGCGCCGCCCGCGCGGCACATTCGCGTCGCAGTCAGCCGAACACGCGGCGGCGCCTTTTGACCGCTTGCGCACCGGTAGCCAGCGCGACCTGAACCGTGCGGCGCGTGGGATCACCGAGCGGACCGACCGTGTCGAGCAGGGGCAAGAGCTCGCGCCGGAACTCTCGCGGCCGCGGGGGACCGCTGATCGCTCCGCAGATCACGGTGAGAATCGCGAGTACGGCTTCGTGGGAATCGCGGGGCGCCATCCGCCGCTGCGCGACCCGCTCGATGGAAAGGCCTAACCGCAGGGTGGCGTCGGTGTCGGCATCGACGTAGCTGACCCGGCCGGTGCTGCGCTGCTCGATCCAGCGCCCGGACCGGATGAGTTCCTTGGTCAGTTCGACCCGGTCCTCGCTCACATGCCGGTACCAGCGCGGCCACATCACGTCCGGACGCGCATCGACCGTCGCCCGCACGGCATCGAGTATCCGATCACCGGTCGGCCCGAACCCGGCCACCGCCGGAGCCCGGCCGGTGTCGAGCAGCGCGCCGGCCAGGGCGAGGTCGACGAACAACGCCGAACGCAGCGCTCGCTCCAGCGCGACCCGATGCCGAAGCGTCCCACCGGCCGGATTCCGGGCCAGCAGGAGCAGGTCGGTGGCGACCGCGGGCGACATGCTGCCGATTCTGCCGTTCCGGGCGGGGGGAGCAGGCGATTCGCCCGCGGCCGCCCGGCGCCGGTAGGCTGGGTGCCGTTGCCTCGGCGAGGGGCCGACGGGTTGCCCCGGCGGACCGTGATCGACGCGGTGTCGCTCGTCGACGCTGTCGGCGGTGTCGCTCGTCGACGCTGTCGCGTCCGAGGCACCGCGTACCGAGAACCATCCGTTGATCCGAGGAGTAATCGCAGTGGCTGAGGTCCGTCTGAGCGCCGAACCGCGCACCGAGTTCGGCAAGGGTGGCGCGCGCCGTACCCGCCGGGCCGGCAAGATCCCGGCCGTGATCTACGGTCACGGCGCCGACCCGCGGCACGTGTCCCTGCCTGCGCGCGAGTTCACCGCGGCCGTCAAGCACGGCGGCGCCAACGTGTTGCTGACCCTCAACCTCGAGGGCAGTGAGCAGCTGGCGATCCCGAAGGCGATCCAGCGCAACCCGCTCAAGGACACGTATGAGCACGTCGACCTGCTGGCCGTGCGCCGGGGTGAAAAGGTGACCATCGACGTGCCGATCAGCGTGCACGGTGAGGTGGCGCGCGGCGGACTGCTGGCTCAGGAGAACACCTCGGTCAGCCTAGAGGCCGAAGCCACCCATCTGCCGACCGAGATCGTCGTGGACATCTCCGAGTTGGAGATCGGCGCGCAGATCAAGGCGTCCGATCTGGCCCTGCCGAGCGGCGCGGCGCTGACCACCGACCCCGAGCAGATCCTGCTGATCATCCAAGAGGCGCCGACGGCCGAACAGCTCGAAGGCGAGACGACCGCCGAGGGCCAGGCCGCCGAGCCTGCCGACAGGGACGCGGCCGCGACGAAGCCCGCCGCCGAGTCGGAGGAGTAAGCCGCACCGATGGACGACGGGCATGCCCTCGTCGTCGGGCTGGGCAATCCGGGTCCGCGTTACGCCGCCACCCGCCACAACGCCGGATTCTTCGTGGCCGACGTGTTGGCCGAGCGGATGGGCGGGCAGTTCAAAGCCGCGCGGGGGCGCTCGGTCGACGTCCTGGAGGGGCGGCTGGTCGGGCGACCGGTCGTGCTGGCCAAGCCGACGACGTTCATGAACGAATCCGGGGGACCGGTCGCGTCGGTGGCCCGGTTCTACAAGGTGCCCATCGAGCAGATCACCGTCGTGCACGACGAGCTCGATCTGCCCTTCGGGACCGTCCGTCTGAAACGGGGCGGCGGAGAAGGTGGCCACAACGGCTTGCGCTCGATCGCCCGATCGCTCGGTGGTACCGAGTTCCTGCGCGTGCGCTTCGGCATAGGTCGGCCGCCCGGGCGGCAGGACCCGGCCGATTTCGTGCTGCGTGAGTTCGCCACGCCCGAGCGCAAGGAGTTGCCCGTACTCGTCGAACGGGCGGCCGACGCCGTCGAGACCCTGCTGCGCGAGGGCATCGAAGCGGCCCAGAACCAATTCCACGCCCTGGACTGACCGGCGCCGGCGTTCCGGAGCGCGTCAGCTCAGAGCAGGGTCAGTCCGGCGTGACGGGCCTCGTGCGCCAGCAGCCAGCGTTTGGCTTCCAGTCCGCCGCCGTAGCCGGTGAGCGAGCCGTCGGCACCGATCACTCGATGGCACGGCACGACGATCGAGATCGGGTTCCGACCGTTGGCCAAGCCCACGGCCCGAGCGGCATCCGGCGAACCGATCTGGGCCGCGAGTCGGCCGTAGCTCGACGTCTCGGCGTAGCCGATCTGCCGCAGGTGGCGCCACACCAGCTGCTGGAAGCTGGTGCCGAGCGGATGCAGGGTCAGCGTGAACTGCTGCCGCTCGCCGGCGAAGTACTCGGCCAGTTCTCGTCGCACCTCGTCGAAGCCGCTCGCGGCTCGAACCCAGGCCGGATCGATGCGCAACGGATGCCGGCCGGTGGGTAGGTACAACCCGGTCAGGCCGATATCGTCACGCACGAGCGTCAGGGCCCCCATGGGGGAATCCACGATTGTGTACCGCTGGGTACCGCCGGATGCGTGATGCACCGATTCGGCCGCGGTCATCGTGGTCTCTCCGTGGGTCCGGACGGTGCTCGGCTGTGGGCCGCCCACAGGTGATGAGTCACGTACGTTCGCCACGGCGCCCAGTCGGGGCGCCGGCCGGTCAGTGGGATGCCGAGCTCGGTGACCGTGCGACGTACGCCGAGGTCGTGGTGCATCAACACGTCCCGGTCACCCAGTGCGCGCATCGCAACGTAGTCAGCTGTCCATTCGCCGATGCCGGGCACGCTCAGCATTCTCGCGCGGGCCTGGGCTGGCTCGGCCGCGGCGTCCAACCGCAATGCGCCCTCGTCGACCAGCCGGGCCACCTGCCGGATGGTTTCGGCCCGTCGGGCGGGCATCGGCAGTTCGTGCGCCCCGGCGAGCGCGGACGGCGTCGGGAACAGGCGGTCTTCGGCGTCGTCGAAAGCCGGTTTGCCGAACGTCGCGCTTATTCGGCCGAGCACGGTTCGCGCGCCGGCCACCGACACCTGTTGGCCGACAATGGCCCGGATCAGTAACTCGAAGCCGTCGATCGCGCCGGGGCTGCGCAGCCCCGGCCGGGCCGCAACCAGCGGGGCGAGGTGGGCGTCGCGTCCAAGGGCCTCGTCTACGCCTCGCACGTCGGCATCCAGATCGAACAACTGTCGCAGCACGCCGATGGCGAGTTCGGCGTCCGCTTCGCTCGCCGCCGACAGTTCGGCGTGAAGCGCACCGGCAGCCGCGGTGACCTCGACCCGCGCCGGACCACCGGGCAAGCTCAGCGTTCGTGCGTAGCTCGATCCGGTGACGCGTTCGACGCCTGGAATCGCCCGGGCGCCGAGGTACGCCAGCGTGGCGCCGACATCCATCGGCTCGGGATAGGGCAGGCGAACACGCACTCCGACAGTCTGGTCGGGCTCACCGACAACGCGGCGCGGCCCGATCACGTGCTCGTGGCGCCGCTGGTCTGGTCCTGACTTTGCGCGCGTTGCGTGCGCCCGTCCGGCCTGCAAACCGTACGAGAACCCACGAAACGAGTGCACAGTTCATGCCCAGCGGCACCGGCCAGTTGGCACGCCCCTCAGCCGGTGTTGCGCAGCCCGGCCGCGACACCGTTGATGGTCAGAAGCAGGGCGCGACGCAATTCGTCGTCCGGATCGTCCTGTTGCCGCACCCGGCTCAGCAATTCGACCTGCATGTACGAGATGGGATCCAAGTAGGCGTCTCGTACCGACAGCGTGCGCTGCAGTAGCGGCGCGTTGTCGAGCAGTTCACGCTCCCCGGTGATCTGCTTGACCTCTTCGACGGTCAGCTCGTACTCGGCTCGCACGATGTCGAACAGCCGACGCAGATGATCGGGCACGAGCGTCTGCACGTAGTGCGCCGCGATGTCGAGATCCGCCTTGGCCAGGGTCATCTCGACGTTGGACATGAACGTCCGGAAGAAGTGCCATTCGCGGTGCATCTCGGCCAGCACCTCACCCTCGCCGGCCGCCCGGGCCGCCGCCAGGCCCGACCCGACGCCGAACCAACCGGGCACGATCTGCCGCGACTGGGTCCAGCCGAACACCCACGGGATCGCGCGCAGACCCTCGATCCCACCACCGGAATCCGGACGCCGCGAGGGTCGCGAACCGATGTTGAGCGAGCCGAGCTGTTCGACCGGGGTCGAGGCCAAGAAGTAGGCCGGTAGGTCGGGATCGTCGACAAGCCTTCGATAGGCGCTGAAAGCGGCATCGCTGACTCGTCCCATGGTCGCGTTCCAGCCCTCGAGCTGGGCGCCCGACTGCCGAGGCGTCGTGTGCAGGACCGACGCTTCCAACACCGCGGCGACG
>JAFAWL010000067.1 GCA_019241805.1 Actinomycetota bacterium | reverse complement strand
CCGCCATTTCGCGGGCTCCCCCGAAACGGTCGTGCGGGCCGAGGTGCATACGGACCATCGGGCCGGCAGGCTCCGGCTCCGGCTCAGCGTCGGCGGCCGCCGCGACCGGCGGGTTGTCGTCAAGGTCGCTGATGCGTACGGCCCCGGCCGTCAGATCTCGGTGCAAGGCAGCGCGCACCTCACGATCGACACCCGCCACTCCGGCGGCTGGTACGACATCGCGCTTAGCACGCCGAGCGACGTCGCTTTCGGCTATCAGCTTGCTGGGCGGCTGGAGTCGCGCGCCCGGTTGACCAGCGACCCGCAACTCGGTCCCCAGTAGCGTGTGTGACGGAGCGGATTTGACCTTCGTCGGCCGGGATGGTCAGGTCCGCTTCGTTTCGTCATTCGTCAGGACTCTGACTGATTTTGTATGTAGTGGGCGGACCGGGAAAGCGCTCGATGAGGCGGTTGACCGGCACTTCGCGGCCGTGGTAGCGTCGCCGTGGGTGGCGCCGGCTGCCGACCGGGAGGAGAGGGTTTTATGAGGTTGCGTTTGATCGTCGGATCGGTCGCCGCTGCGGTGGCTGTGGCGGTGGCACTGGCGAGCGTGAGCGCGGGGTCCGCCGGGGAGCCGCGTCGCGCTAGTGGTGGCGGTTCTCTCGAGGGGCAGATTGGCGGGTCGTCGCCGATTCAGCACGTGGTGGTCATCTTTCAGGAGAACTCTTCGTTCGATCACTACTTTGGGACATATCCGCATGCGGCGAGCCTTCCGGGTGAGCCGGTGTTCCATGCGGCGCCGGGAACGCCGCAGGTGAACACGATGCCGCCGGTTCTGATGACCGCCAATCCGAACGGGGCGAATCCGCAGCGGCTGGGGCGCAACGACTGGCCGCTGTGCGACCTCTCGCACGATTACGACCCGGAATTGCGCGAATGGGATGGCGGCAAGATGGATCGCTTCGTCACCGAGTCTGTCGACTATGAGCGCAGCGATGACACACGCTCTCCGTCCACCTATGGGCACGTCGCGCCTGGGGTCACGGGGGGCGTGACCGCCGGGAATTGCACGACGCCGCTGCCGGGGCACACTGCCGATCAAGTCACAAACAAGGAGGTCATGGACTACTACGACGGCAACACGGTCACGGCGCTGTGGAATTACGCGCAGCACGGCGTCTTGTTCGATTCCGCCTTTGGTGCCACATTCGGGCCGTCGACCCCGGGTGCGATCAACCTCATTTCGGGGCAGACCGGCGGGGTCATGGTGCCGCCGGCCTCAGACGACAATCACAGCTGCACTGACATGGCGTGGGTCATCGATTTGGGGCGTGACTGCATGGCGCCCAAGGGCATGCCAACACTCTTCAACGGCGACACCGATGTCCGCAACGGCACGCTCATCGGCGACGCCGATCCCGCGTTCGACGACTGCGCATCGACGAACACAGTGTTCTTCACGGGACGCAACATCGGCGACATCCTCAACCAGCAGCGGGTCACGTGGGGATGGTTCCAGGGCGGCTTCCGCCCGAACGTGCCGTTCACGCCGGGACACGCCGCTCAGTGCACCCAGACGCACCAGGTTCAGAGTCCGAACGGCATCAGGGGATCGGTCAAGAAGGACTACAACCCCCACCATGAGCCGTTCCAGTACTACGCCTCCACAGCAAACCCGCACCATCTCCCGCCGACGTCCGTCGCGATGATCGGCAGAACCGACCAGGCGAACCATCAGTACGACCTCAGCGACTTCTCGGCGGCACTGGCCGCGCAGAACATGCCCGCCGTCTCGTTCCTGAAGGCTCCCAACTATCAGGACGGTCACCCGGGCTACTCCGATCCGCTCGACGAGCAGCGCTTCGTGACCGAAATGGTCAACCAAATCGAGCGATCGCGGTTCTGGAAGTCCACCGCGATCATCATCGCCTACGACGATTCCGACGGCTTCTATGACCACGTCGCGCCACCGATCCTCAACTACGACACCGAGAACGTCGCTGGGCCCGTGGTCGACGGGCAACAGTGGCCGGGCGATCAGTGTGGACCACCAGTCCCGGCCACCGGCCAGACGCTCGATCCGCACACCGGCCGCTGCGGCCTTGGTCCGCGGCTGCCGTTGCTCGTGATCAGCCCGTGGGCGAAGGTGAACGCGGTCGACCACACGCTCGTCGACACCACGTCAATCCTTCGCTTCATCGAAGACCGCTTCGCCGGCGGGCAGCGCATCGGCGCAGGCTCCTTCGACGCACGGGCCGGCAGCCTAGCCACCGCGTTCGACGTCCGGCGTTCGCACAACACGCGTCTGATCCTCGATCCGTCGACGGGAGAGCCGACAGGAGGCTAAGCACGAACACCAGGACTGAGCGGTACGACCCCGTGGCCGCCGCTCGATCAGCCGCGCAGCGCGAATAGCGATTGGCGAGCGGACGGTTCCGGTGTCGTGAGGCCTGCGAGCAACAGCGGGGATCGCCTCACTTGGCGGAGG
>JAFAWL010000448.1 GCA_019241805.1 Actinomycetota bacterium | reverse complement strand
ATCATGGGTTGTCAAATGATCAACATGCCCGCAAAGCCGATCGCCGTCACATTGCTGCGCGACACTCAGCACGGCGGAAGCACCACCCAAGCCGGCCAGGTCGCCGCCGAACTGGCCGAGTTCGTCGCCGCCGCGAAAACGTCGATCGACGTCGCCATCTATGACTTCCGGCTCAGCGACCCAGCGCTGGTCACGACCGTCGTCGGTGCGCTCACCAAGGCCGCCGATGCCGGCGTGGCGGTCCGGATCGCCTACGACGCCGGCAAACCCACGACCGCGGACCATTTGACCTTCGCCCTCATGGGTGCCGACCCCGCTCCCCCGGGAACATCGCAGTGGGTCGACCAACACTTCGGTGGCACCAAGGTCCAGATCAAGGGCATCACCGCGCCGAGCGGACAGTTGATGCACTCCAAATACATCGCGCGCGACGCCGCGGCGAAGTCGAGTCGCAGCGCGATCTGGACCGGATCGACCAACTTCACCGATGACGCCTGGACGCGCCAGGAAAACAACATCGTCACGGTGTCATCAGCTCAGGTGGCGACGGGTTACTCGCTCGATTTCGAGCAGTTGTGGAAGGCGGGCTCGATCAGGCAGACCGGATCGGGAGACGGCGGCCGCGTGGACCTCGGCCCGGCGTCGCTCGGTTGGGACTTCGCCCCCGGCGGTGGCTCGACGATCGACGCGGGGCTCGCCGCGGCCGTGCGCGCTGCGACCGATCACGTCGTGATCGCCTCGATGGTCCTCACCTCTCGTACGGTGCTCGACGCCTTGGCCCAGGCCGTCGCCCGCGAGATCTCGATTTCCGGCATCTACGACGGCGGCCAGATGGACCCGATCGAAAGACAGTGGGAGAAGAGCGAGAACAGCGCGAGCGTGCTGGCCGATTGGCGGACGGTCAAGCCGCACCTCGCGGTCAAGCAGTCGACTCCGTACACGCCGGACGGCCCGCACGACTTCATGCACGACAAGATCCTTGTGACTGACGGCCGACTGGCGACGGGCTCGTACAACTTCTCCGGCAACGCCGAGAAGAACGCCGAGAATCAGTTGCAGATCGCCGAGGACGACGAACTGGTCAGGGAATACACGACTTACATCGCGCAGATCGCCGCCGCCTACGCGCCGGCTGCGAGCGGCCATCACTGACGCCGCCGCTTGATGAGCTGCCGGTTGTTGAGCCGCCGTTTGACGAGCCGCCGTTTGACGAGCCGCCAGGACTGACGGCTCAGGCGGATGGCAGCCGGATCATCCCCTCTTGCATGACGGTGGCGACGTGCCGGCCGTCCCGGGTGAAGATCCGGCCCATCGCCAGTCCCCGGCCGCCGGACGCCGAGGGTGATTCCTGCGCGTAGAGCAGCCATTCGTCGGCCCGGAACGGTCGATGGAACCAGACGGCGTGATCGAGCGAGGCCAGCCGAAGGCCCTCCTGGCGAAACGACAACCGGTGCTTGAGCAGCACGCTGTCGAGCAGCAGCAGGTCCGAGGCGTAGGTGAGCGCGCACGCGTGCAGCAGTCGATCGTCGGGCAGTACGCCGGCCGCACGCATCCAGGTCCGGTGCGGTTCCTCGGACGGGCCGTCGAACGCGTCGGCCAACTGCGACGGCGGGTCGACCCAGCGCAGGTCGAAGGGCCACTCCAGTTGGAACTTGGGCAGCATGATGCCGTGCGCCTTCAGCCACGACAGCGCCGTCGGCAACTGCTCCGGATCCGGCGCCTCGGGCATCGGTGACTGGTGGTCGATGCCCTCCTGCGGAAGTTGGAACGATGCGGAGAGCGAGAAGATCGCCGCACCGTGTTGCACCGCCACGACCCGGCGCGTGCTGAACGATCCGCCGTCGCGCACCCGGTCGACGGTGTAGACGATCGGCACGGCCGGGTCACCGGGGCGAATGAAATACGAGTGCAGCGAATGCACCTTGCGCTCGGGATCGACGGTGCGCCCGGCCGCGATCAACGCCTGTCCGGCCACCTGGCCACCGAACACCCGCTGCAAGGACTCCTTGGGGCTCACGCCGCGATAGATGTCGCGTTCGATCGTCTCGAGGTCGAGCAACCACACGAGGGCGTCGACCAGTTGCTGACCGTCGGGCCGCTCGTAGTCGTGAACGGGACCCACCGGCTCAGGGCGTACCGGGCTATCGGTCACGTTGGGAGACGTCGCCGATGTGATGCACGCGGATCGTGTTCGTCGCGCCCGGGGTCGTCGGCGGCGTACCGGCGAGAACGATCACAAGATCGTTCGGGTGACACACGCCCCGCTTGACCAGCGCCGAGTCGACCTGGCGCACCATTTCGTCGGTCGTCTTCACCGTCCACACGACGTGCGCTTCGGCTCCCCAGAGCAGCGCTGCCTGTCGTTGCACGTTCTCGTCCGGGGTGAATACCAGAATGCGCTGCGAGGGTTGCAGGCGAGACAGCCGCCGGGCGGTGTCACCGGTCTGCGTGAAGGCAACCAGTGCGACTGCGTGCAGCGCGTCGGCGATGTCGCGGGCGGCCTTGACGACCGCACCGACCTGTGTGCGCGGATTGTGCTGCAGCCCCGGGACGCTCCGACCCGACTCCTCGACCGAGCGGATGATCCGGCTCATGGTCGCGACCGTCTGAACCGGGTAGGTGCCCACGCTGGTCTCGCCGGACAGCATGACGGCGTCCGCGCCATCGAGGACTGCGTTGGCCACATCGGACGCCTCGGCCCGCGTCGGCCGCGAATGGGTGATCATCGATTCGAGCATCTGGGTCGCGACGATCACCGGCTTGGCGTTGTCGCGGCAAACCTGGACCGCTCGCTTCTGCACGACCGGCACCACCTCGAGCGGCATCTCGACGCCGAGGTCACCGCGCGCGACCATGATGCCGTCGAAGGCCAGCACGATCTCCTCGAGCCGCTCCACCGCCTCGGGCTTCTCGATCTTGGCAATGACCGGGCGGCGGATGCCGACCGATTCCATTACCTCGTGCACGAGCTTGACGTCGTCGGGCGAGCGCACGAAGGACAAGGCGATGAAGTCCACCCCGAGTTCGAGAGCGAACGCGAGGTCGTCGGCGTCCTTGTCCGATAGCGCCGGCACGCTCACGGCGACGCCGGGCAGTGACAGCCCCTTGCTGTTGCTGACCTGCCCACCTTCGACGACGTCACAGACGACGTCGGTCTCGTTCTCGACCGCCACCGCGATCAGACTGAGGTTGCCGTCGTCGACCAGCAACCGGTCGCCGGGGCGCACGTCGGCGGCCAACTGCTTGTAGGTGGTCGACACGCGATCGTGATCGCCCGGGACGTCCTCGACGGTGATACGGACCCGTTCGCCGGTCTGCCAGAGGACCGGCCCGTCGGCGAACCGCCCGAGGCGGATCTTCGGCCCCTGCAGATCGGCCAGGACAGCGACGTTGCGACCAGTCGATTCGGCGGCCTGGCGGACCTCCCGGAACCGGCGACCGTGGTCGGCGTGCTCACCGTGGCTGAAGTTCAGGCGGGCGACGTCCATGCCCGCCTCCATCAAGGCCCGCGTCCGATCGATGCCGTCGGTCGACGGACCCAGCGTGCAGACGATCTTGGCTCGACGGTTCACGTCGACCAGCCTATTGCGCCAAGTTGCTAGCCGCGCGCAGCGGCCATGTTGCTAGCCGCGCGCAGCGGCCATCACGGCAGCGTCCACGTCCTCGCCGGCCGCCCGCGCTCGCCGGGTCGCCTCGACCACCCGTTTGAAGTCGCGCGGCACGATCAGCGAGAAGCGGTTGCGGGCCTGCTCGAAGTCGGCGAGCAGGCGCGCGGCCACGTCAGATCCGGTCAGCGCATGATGCCGTTCGAGCAGGTCACGAAGCACCCCCGCGTGGTCGTCGGTGACCGGCTCGACATCGGCGAGCTCGTCGTTGAAGCAGGCGGGCTTCAGGTCGAGCACGTACCCGTACCCGCCCGACATGCCGGCACCGACGTTACGACCGGTGGCGCCAAGGATCACCGCGATGCCGCCGGTCATGTACTCCAAAGCGTGGTCACCGACGCCTTCGACGACCGCAGTGGCGCCGGAGTTGCGGACGCAGAAGCGTTCGCCGACCACACCACGCAGGAAGATTTCACCGCTGGTGGCGCCGTAAGCGATGACGTTGCCCGCGATGACGTTCGCGGCGGCGTCGAAGCGGGCGGCCTGGTCCGGGTGCACGACGACCTGGCCGCCGGACAAGCCCTTTCCGACGTAGTCGTTGGCATCACCGGCCAGGCGCAGAGTGACCCCGCGCGGAAGGAAGGCACCGAAGGACTGGCCGGCGGAGCCGCGGAAGGTGATGTCGATCGTTCCCGGCGGCAGGCCGTCAGCACCGAAGCGGCGGGTGACGAACGAGCCCAGCATGGTGCCGACCGTCCGGTTCACATTGCGCACCGGCAGTTCGAGCGCCACGGGGGTGCCGTCGAGCAGCGCACCCTCGCAGAGCTGGATCAGGGTCTGGTCGAGCGCCTGCTCCAAGCCGTGCTCCTGCTCCCGGACCTTCCCCCGGGCCGGCGTGTAGGGCGACTCAGGTACGGCGAGGATCGGGGTCAGGTCCAGACCGTCGACCTTCCAGTGCTCGATCGCTCGAGCGGTATCGAGAACCTCGACGTGGCCGATCGCCTCCTGCAGCGATCGGAAGCCGAGTTCGGCCAGCAACTCGCGCACCTGCTCGGCAACGTACTCGAAGAACGTGACCACGAACTCCGGCCGGCCCGTGAACCGCTCGCGCAGGACCGGGTTCTGCGTCGCGACGCCGACCGGGCAGGTGTCGAGGTGGCAGACACGCATCATGATGCAACCAGAGACGATCAGCGGCGCGGTCGCGAAGCCGTACTCCTCGGCGCCGAGCAGAGCGGCGACGACGACGTCGCGGCCGGTCTTCATCGCTCCGTCTACCTGCACCGTGATGCGGTCGCGTAGTCCGTTGAGGGTCAGCGTCTGCTGCGTCTCGGCCAGGCCCAGCTCCCACGGCAGCCCGGCGTGCTTGAGCGAGGTCAGCGGGGCGGCGCCGGTCCCGCCGTCATGGCCGGAGATCAGAACGACGTCGGCGTGACATTTGGAGACGCCGGCGGCGACGGTGCCGACGCCGGCCTCGGACACCAGCTTGACGTGCACGCGCGCCTGCGGATTGGCGTTCTTGAGGTCGTGGATCAGCTGCGCCAGATCCTCGATCGAGTAGATGTCGTGATGCGGCGGCGGCGAGATCAACCCGACACCGGGAGTGGAGTGCCGGGTACGGGCGATCCAGGGATAGACCTTGAAGCCGGCCCGCTGGCCCCCCTCCCCGGGCTTGGCCCCCTGTGCGACCTTGATCTGGATGTCGTCGGCATTGACCAGGTAGTGGCTGGTCACGCCGAAACGGCCCGAGGCCACCTGCTTGACCGCGCTGCGCCGCAGGTCGCCGTTCTCGTCGCGCACGTACCGGTCGGCGTCCTCGCCGCCCTCGCCCGAGTTCGACTTGCCACCGATCCGGTTCATCGCGATCGCCAGCGTCTCGTGGGCTTCCCGCGATATCGAACCGTAGGACATAGCCCCGGTGGCGAAACGGGCCACGATCGAGGACACGGGTTCGACCTCGTCGATCGGCACGGGCGCGCGGTCGCTGTTGAACTCGAACAGCCCGCGCAGCGTGCCACCCTCGCGGTTGAGTTGCTCGACCTTTTCGCTGTACTCGCGAAACACGTCGTAACGACGCTCGCGGGTGGCGTGCTGCAGCAGGAAAACGGTCTCCGGGTTGAACAGGTGCAATTCGCCTTCCCGGCGCCACTGGAACTCGCCGCCGATGTCGAGTCGCCGGTGCGCCCGAGCCGTCGGCACCTCTGGGTAGGCGGTCGAGTGGCGCGCCTCACTTTCACGGGCGAGGACGTCCAGGCCGACGCCACCCAGCCGTGAGGCGGTGCCGGTGAAGTACTCGTCGACCAGCTCCTGCGCAAGCCCGAACGCCTCGAACACCTGCGCGCCGGTATAAGACGCGATCGTCGAGATGCCCATCTTCGACATCACCTTCAGCACGCCTTTGCTCAGCGCGGTGATGTAGTTCGCCACCGCCCGCTCGGCCGAGATGCCGGTGATGGCGCCGTTGGCGACGAGGTTCTCGATCGATTCGAAACCGAGGTAGGGATTGACCGCCCCTGCGCCGAAGCCGATCAACAGCGCGACGTGGTGCACCTCGCGGGCCTCGCCGGTCTCGACGATGAGCCCGACCTGGGTGCGTTCACCGGTGCGAACCAGGTGATGGTGCACGGCCGACGTGAGCAGCAGCGAGGGGATCGGTGCATGGTCGATGTCGCAGTCGCGGTCGGACAGGATCAGGATTCGGGCGCCGGCGGCGACGGCCTCCGAACAGTCGCGACGGACGCGATCCAGCGCCGCGGCCAGCGCCTCACTGCCCCCGAGCACCCGGTAGCGACCGTCGATCAGCTGACAGGCCAGACCCGACCGGTCGCCATCGGCGTTGACGTGCCAGACCTTGGCCAGCTCGTCGTTGCTCAATACCGGATGAGGCACCACAACCTGTCGACAGGACGCCGGGCCCGGGTCGAGCAGGTTGTGTTCCGGGCCGATCGCGCCCGCGAGCGAGGTCACCATCTGTTCGCGGATGGCGTCCAACGGCGGGTTGGTCACCTGG
>JAFAWL010000391.1 GCA_019241805.1 Actinomycetota bacterium | reverse complement strand
CGTCCGCACGGTGCCCGAGGTCACGACGGGGACGTTAGCGTCGATAAGGTCGAGATCGTGAGCACGCCGGACGCCGACGATCACGACCTGGCGGCTCGGCTGGTACGTACGGCCGGGGACCTGGCCGCGCGCCTACGCCGGGCGGGTGAGCTCGACGTGCGGCACAAGAGCTCGGTCTCCGACATCGTCACCGCGGCCGACCAGGAGGCGGAACGGCTGATCCAGGGGGAGCTGATCCGCCTGCGGCCGGAGGACGGCATCGTCGGCGAGGAGGGCACCCGGCGTCCCGGGCTGCGGACCTGGCACGTCGACCCGGTGGACGGGACCTACAACTACGCATCTGGGCTGTCCGACTGGTGCAGCGCGCTCGCCTTGGTCGATGACGTCGGGCCGGTGCTCGGTGCGGTCTATCAACCCGTGACCGACGAACTGTGGCTGGGGGGCCGGAACCGCGCGACGACGCGCAACGGCGTCGAGTTGCCCCGGCTGGAGGACGCCCGCCTGGCCGATGTCAGCGTGGCGACGTACCTGCATCCGCGCACCCTTCCCGACGACGCCACCCGAGTGCCGTTGCTGCGGGCGATTCAGCCGGCCGCGACCATTCGGATGTTGGGGTCGGGCTCGGTCGAGCTGGCCGCGGTGGCCGCCGGCCGCATCGGCGCGTACCTGCAGCACAACAGCCTGTCGTGGGACTGGCTACCCGGTTCGACGCTGGTGGCCGCGGCCGGCGGTCGCGTGGAGCAGTTCGAGGCCGCCGGAGTGCGCTGGCACGTCGCCGGCCGGCCGAGTGCGGTCGCTGAGCTGATCGAGCTGCTCGTCGGCTGATTCGCTCGCTACCAGCGCGGACCGCAAGCGCCGGACCAGGTTCGCCGGCGATACCGGCGTCCGCCCGGGCGGAACAGCGAGCCCGCGATCGGGATCAGGAAGAAGGCCAGCCAGAACCCGCGGAAGGCGAAGAACAGCACGAGCGCGATCAACGGCACGATCGCGATCAGCCGCGCCCCGGCGCTGGCGACGATTCGTCCGGCGCTCGGCCGCGGGGGCCCGGTCATCTCGGCTGGTCGCGGCGCTGCGCCGGGGTAGGCGGGATGCGGCTGGGGCAGATCCACGAACAACGCGTCGAGATCAACGCGGGTGCGGGCCACGCCGGCCAGTGCATAGCGCTCGCCGTACTCGTCCGGGTCCAGCCGGCCGGCTGTGAGATGGGCGTCGAGCGCGGCCTGGGCCGCCTGGCGCTCCTCGTTGCCGATGCGCAGTGGTGGGCGGCCGGTGTAATCCGAGGGCATGGTCACCCGTCCATCGTGCATCGTCGTTGCGCGCGGCGCACCATGCGCTTCGTCATCGATCAGGACTTGGTGTCGTCGTCGCCTTGGAGTCGAGCGTCGAATGTGGCCCGCCGTTGCTGGCGGGCCAGAAAACGCTGCTCGAGATTGGCCGCGAACGCCCGCCGGGGCCGCGACAGGAGAACCCAGGACAGGGGAACGGAGAGCACGAGGGCGATGCCCGCACCGATGTAGCCGCGAACGTTGAGCAGGTACAGCAATCCCCACAGCGCGAAGAACAAGCCGAACCGCAGCAACGTGTAGATCCACATGACGGTCATCGAACGACCGAACGACGGCGCCTCGGTCGGTGCTTCGACGGGTGCCTCGGCCGGTGACTCGTCAGGCGCTACCCCGGTGAGGTAGCCGGGCGCGTCGGCCGACGAGAGCTCACCCGCCGGGGTAACGGCAGCGGACGAGGTGGAGTCACTGGACTCCCTCGCCGTTCGCCCGCGGCGCTTGGTCACGCCCAGACTGCCTGCGGTTCAGATCGCCGCTCGGCCAGCGGCACCGGGCCGTCGTACTCCCGCAGCACCTGGTAACGGGTGTTGCGCTCGACCGGGCGGAAGCCGGCGTCACGGATCAGATCGAGTAGGTCGTCGCGCGTCAGCTTGTCCGGCGTTCCGTAGCCGTCGGCGTCGTGGGTGATCTTGTACTCGACCACGGAGCCGTCCATGTCGTCGGCGCCGTAGTTGAGGGCCAACTGCGAGGTCGACAGGCCATGCATCACCCAGAAGACCTTGACGTGGTCGAAGTTGTCCAGCAGCAGGCGCGACACCGCGAAGGTCTTGAGGACCTCGGCCGGCTGAGCCATCGGCAGGTGCGACAGGCGGTTGTTGTCATTGTGGAAGCGCAACGGGATGAACACCGCGAAGCCGCCGGTCTCGTCCTGTAGCTGGCGCAGTCGCAGCACGTGATCGACGCGGTGGCGAGGTTCCTCGATGTGCCCGTAGAGCATGGTCGCCGGCGTGCGCAGGCCCTTCTGATGGGCGAGTCGGTGGATGCGCGACCAGTCCTCCCAGTGTGTCTTGTGGTCCACGATCTGCTTGCGCACGTCCCAGTCGAAGATTTCCGCGCCGCCACCGGTGAGCGATTCCAGGCCGGCGTCCATGAGCTCGTCGAGGATGGCGTCCGCCGGCAGCCCGGAGATCTCTTCGAAGAAGTGGATCTCGGTTGCGGTGAAGCACTTGAGGGCGACTCCGGGCAGCACGGCCTTCAGCTCCCGCAGCACGCGCGGGTAGTACTTCCATGGCAGCGTCGGGTGCAGGCCGTTGACGATGTGCAGCTCGGTGAGCCCGTCGTCCTTCATCGCGAGCGCCTTCTCGACCGCTTCCTCGACGCGCATCGTGTAGGCGTCGGCCTGGCCGGGCTTGCGCTGGAAGCTGCAGTAGGCGCAAGACGCCGTGCAGACGTTGGTCAGGTTGAGGTGCCGGTTGACGTTGAAGTATGTGATCGCACCGTTCTTCGCAGTGCGCACCTGGTGGGCCAGGCCACCCAGCCAGGCGAGATCGTCGGTCTCATAGAGATCGACGCCGTCTTGGTAGGTGAGGCGTTCGCCGGCGTGGACCTTCTCGGTCAGCTCGGCTTGGCGGGTGGACGTCAAGGGCATGAAGACCAGGGTACGTGGCCAAATCGGGGCGACCGACCGGGCGGCGACTGGCAGGCTGGGCGTCATGTACGTGCCCGCTCATTTCGCCGCGCCGACCGGCCTGCTGGCGACGCTGCTCGGTCAGGGGCGACTGGCGGACGTGATCACCTACGGCCCGGACGGTCTCGATGCCACGCCCGTTCCCCTGATCCTCTCGCCCGACGGCGGCAGCCTGCAGGGCCATCTTGCCCGCAACAATCCGCAGTGGCGGGCCGACGGGGCGCCGGCGTTGGTGATCGTGCGCGGGCCGGACGCGTACGTGAGTCCGGTCTGGTACGAGGCCACCCGGGAGCACGGGCGAGTGGTTCCGACCTGGAACTACCAGCTCGTGCACGTGCACGGTCGATTGGTAGCCCATGACGACCCCGGATGGACCGGTGATCTGGTAGGGCGCCTGACCGATTTGCACGAGGCGGGACTCGACCCACGATGGCGGGTCGCGGATGCGCCGTCGACGTTCATCGCCGGTCAGTTGCGCGGGATCGTCGGAATCGAGGTCACGATCGAGCGCGTCGAGGCGAAGTCGAAGATGTCACAGAACCGGCCGGCGGCCGATCGGCTCGGCGTCATGCGGGCGCTGGGGGCGGGTTCGGCCGATCAGCGGGCGGTGGCCCGGGTGATGTCAGACGAAGCCGAACCAGTTGTTCCGTAGTCCCATTGCGGATGCGAACTGTGATCCGGTCACCGTGAGTCGCACGTTCGCGCCGCTGCCGTCCACGCCGTAGATGACGACGGTGTTGACCCGGCCGCCGAAGTCACCGTTGCCGTCCCGTGAGGTCACCATCACCCACTCGAGGTGAGCCAGCTGCGGCCAGGCCGCCTTGATCTGTGCGGCTGAGATCGTTGCCGAGTAGGCGTGTGAAGCGTTGTTCTGATACCCGTCGTACGGGTCGGCCTGCGCCGGCAGGTAGGGCTGCCCGCCGTAGCTGGTGTAACCGCCGTCGGCGGCGCTGAACTGGGTGAAGGCCGCCGACCCGCCGTAGTAGAGGGCCACGCCGGCGGTCGCGGCGACCGCGGCGTTCGACGCGGCGGCCTCCCCGAGGCCGGCGATCTGGTTGCCGCCGCCGTCGTAGGCCGCCAGTCCGCCGTAGACCTGGCAGTTGGTGGTGGAACAGATGTCGTAGGGCTGAGCGCCGCTGTGCTGCACCTCGTACAGCGCGTAGGTGCGCGCGGCCACGGCCTGCGCGGCGACGGCGTCCGGCGCCCAGGACGAGGGCATCTCGCGCGGGATAACGCCCTGGACGTACCAGTCGAGCGGCAGGATGTTCACCGGGTAGACGCTGCCGGCGGAGGCAACCGCCTCGACGACGCCGCGGAAGTCCTTGGCCGATCCGTCCGCGAAGTACACGTGGACGACCTGTGCGTTCGGATTGCTGAACTCTGCGAGGCCGGAGAAGACGCCGCGACCGGGCAGGTCGAGGTTGGTCCACGCGCCGTTGGCCAACCCTTGCAGGCGCTCGTGGCCGACGGAGGCATCCCAGATCACTCGGTATTGGCTGTACCCGGCGGGAGCGGGCCAGCTGGCGTTGTCCGCCGTGTCGACTACGGCCAGGCCCGTTGCCGCGGCCACCGCCAGTACGCCGCCGGTGCCGGCCATGTCGAGCTTGACGCGAATCGGTGTCGCGCCGAGGCCGGATGTCTGCGTGGTTCCCGGGTAGTAGAAGGCCACGATCTGGCTCCAGTTCAGGCCGGCCGCGGCGGCGCCGTAGGCACCCCACTGGCTCAGCCCGTGGCCGTGACCGTTGCCGCGTCCCGACACGGCCCAGCTGGCGTTGTCGCCGAACATGTAGCCGTTCGGTGTCTGGCTGCGTGGCGCCCATTCGGGTGTTCCGGTGGCGTCGTAAAGCACGAGGTTTCCATCGCCCTGCATGGCGAGCCGGCCGCCCGCGCCGAAGGTGGAACTGGCCCACAGCGGCCGATTGGTCGCGCTGTAGACGACGAGGTTGCCGTCGGCCTGGTCGTAGAGCCATGCGCCTGGGTTGCCGGCGGTATTCGTCGCGAAGCTAACCCCGGTCGGGCCGTAGACGACGAAGTTTCCATCGGTCTGCATCGCCGCGAGGTATTGCTGGTTGTTCGCGATCAAGCTGGTTCCGCCGCGAAGCACCATTCCGCGCAAAAGCGTGTCCTGGAGGACGAGGCCGACGTTCCACACCGGCGTGCCGGCGCTGGTGTAAAGCACGAGGTTGCCGTCGTCCTGCAGGGTGAGCGTGCTCGCCGGTTTGCCGGCCGTCCCGCTTGCCCACACGGGCGACCCGTCGGGCCGGTAGATGACCAGGTTGCCGTCGCCTTGCATGACCAACGTGCGGCCGTTCGACCCGTTGGTGCCGGTGTTCCACAATGCCGAGCCCGAACCGGCGTCGTACTCGACCAGGTTGCCGTCGCCCTGCATGACCAGGACGAATCGTCCGTTCGAGGAGACCAGATTCTGGCCGGCCGACAGATTTTGCCCGACACCGAGCGCGCTGGCCGGCGCGGCCGCCGCGCTCGCCTGGATGGCGCCGGCCGTAATCAGGACAAGAACGGCGACGACCGACAGGGCGCGGCGAGTTCGGCGCGCGACACGCCGAAGACGGCCTTGGTGCACGGATTTCCCCTGTCTGGTGCGTAGGCTCGGATGTTGCCCATGTGACAGTTGATATCGGCTGTGAAAGCTACCGCTTGAGTCGATCCAGGGCTAGCCGGTGCGCAGGAATCAGTGCGTACCGGTGCACCAGCTCACGCGACCGGGCGCGTACAGCACCAGGTTGCCGTCCGCCTGCTGGATGAGCTGGCCGGCTCCGCCGCCGCTCATGGTCGCCCACACGGGACGGCCGTCGGCGCGGTAGATCACGAAGTTGCCGTCCGCCTGCAGCATCACGGTCGCGTACGGATTGCCGCCGGTGCCCGAGGCCCACAGGGCGCGCCCGTTGGAGTACATGACCAGGTTGCCGTCGGTCTGCATCGCCACCATGTAACGGCCGTCGGGAGAGGCCATCGTCTGGTTGAAGCTCATCACGGTGCCCGCGATCATTCGCGAGGGAGCTGCGTTGTTGTACCAAGCCGCGCCGGTGGGCCCGTAGAGAACGAGGTTGGCGTCGGTCTGCAGCGCGAACAACGCGCCCGCTGCTCCGGGATGCGATGTTCCGGTGGCCCATACGGGGCGGCCGGACGCGGTGTAAAGGACGAGGTTCATATCCGCTTGGAGGGTCAGGAAGCTTCCGCCCCCGCCCGCGGTGTTGGAGGACCAGAGCACTCGGCCGTCGGCGACCGAGACCTCGGCGAGGTTGCCGTTGCCTTGCAGGTCGAGCTCGAAGCGGCCATCGGCCGAACGCAAGCCCTGACCCGCGCTCAGCGACGCCCCGAGGGACAGGCTGCCGCCCAGAATCGAGTAGTTCACCTTCGCCGGTGCGGCGCCGGTGTAGGTGAAGTGGTCGGCCGCCGACATCGTGCTCGCGCCGCCGGTGCCCTGCACCCAGACGTCGACCGTGCCACTACCCGCGGGCACCGTGACGACCAATGTCGTCGAGGCGCTGTACGTGATCGCGGCCGGCACTGAACCGAAGAACACCGACGGCGAGGCGAATCCGAAGCCGCTGATGGTCACCGACGATCCGGCGCTGCCCGAGCTCACGCTCAGCCCGGTGACGGCGGGAATGTAGGTGGGGTTGCCGCGGAATGCCTCGTAGAGCTCGGTGAAGGCGCGGGGTCCGACTCCGACGCCCATCGCCAGCGGCGTGTTAGCGGCGGTGTTGAGCAATGTGTCGTGCCGGTGGCCCCAGCAGCCCGACTGATCGGTGGAGGTGCAGTCGATGTTGGGGGAGCCCAGGCCGTCGTCGTACATCCACTCGTAGTAGGAGTAGAGCGCGCTGGCCCAACCAGCCGCCCAGTTGGAGGAGTAGCTGGCCCAGGTCTGGCCGTCGACCACCGGCATATAGCTCGGGTCGGCACCGGCCGTCACGCCCTGCTGGGCGGCGGTGTTGAGCACCGCGTTGAGGCCGATGATCGGCTGAAGGCCGTAGAGGGAGCGGTCCTGGTTGCTCAGTACGAGCAGTTGGGTCGGTGCGGGCAACGCGGCGAAGTTGGCCGGCAGGGAATAAGCCGGCTTGCCCATCGCGGCGCGACCGTTGTTCAGGGCGGTGACGGCGGCGTTGACGCACGAGGTCGACGTCGGGTTCGCGTCGCAGCCGGAGGCGGCGTACGTCGGACTCGGCGGAATGTTCGCCGCCGGGTCGGTCGCGGTCGTCGCCGCGAGCACGCTGCGCGCGCCCGTACGGATCGGCGGCGTCTCGACGCGGGACGTGTTCGCGGCCGCGCCCGCGCGCGCGGTTGTAGCGGCCCGCGCGCTCGGACCGGTGACTGCGATCGTGACGAGTGTGGCCGCGGCCGCCGCGACGGCGACGGCGCGGCGGATCACAGGCGCATGCGAGGCACGCACGTGGTGACGCTTCTGGATCTGTGCGCTCTCGGGCGCGGTTGCGGGACGGAGACATGCGTCCGCCCACACAAAGGTGCGGGATTGCACGGTAAAGCTCCCTCGTGTAACCCCGCCGACAACAGCTTGGCACACATCGCAATCGCTTGCAACCGTAGAGTGACGATAGTTAGACGCCCATACATTTCGACGACCGGATGTGTACTGGCCGTGTCGGGCGCACCCATCCGGTCGGGGCGATGGCACGATGCCCAGGTGCCAATGCCAGACCGAAATCCCCGAGCCTTCAGCCCACGCCGCCGCGTTCCCGAGCTCGTCATCGTCGGTGCGGCTTTTGCCGCGGTCGTGACGCTGAGTGCATGCACGGCGAAACACCACTCGACCACCGGATCGTCGGCGACGGTCACGTCGGCGTCAGCGGCCGATTCGGGCTCGGCGTCTTCGCCGTCGGGGTCGTCGGGGGGGCAGTCGTCGGGCGGCGCCGCGACATCGGCGTCGTCGTCCGCGTCGTCGGCGCCGGCGGTCAACACGTGCGGA
>JAFAWL010000227.1 GCA_019241805.1 Actinomycetota bacterium | reverse complement strand
CGAGGAGGACGAGCCGACCACCCGAATGCTTGTCGGAGCCGCGATCCGCGAGACCTTCGAGGAAACCGGCGTGCTGTTGACGTCACCGGCTGCGCAATTGGCGCACCTGCAGCCCGACGTCGAGCAGGGACGCCTTCCCTTCGGTCGATTGCTGGACGACCACGGCCTGGCGTTAGCCGCTGATCTGGTGCGCGGGTGGGCGCGCTGGGTCACGCCACCGGGCGGACCGCGCCGCTACGACACCCGCTTCTTCGTCGCCGCGCTGCCAGCCGGCGCCACCGCGGCCGACCTGACATCGGAATCGACCGGCGCCGAATGGGTCCGGCCCGACAACGCGTTGGCTGACTTCGCGGCGGCCCGGCGCCGGCTCATGCCGCCGACTCGCGCGATCTTGCACTCGGTGGCGGCGTTCGCGAGAGTGACTGAGGTGCTGGCCGCGGCGGCGTCGCGCTCCCTGGCTCCTGTGCGTCCGATCCCGTCTCGAGCCGACGACGGCACCGCCAGCGTCGAACTTCCCGACGGCACGAGGATGGTGCTGTGAGCGGCGCGATGAGCTACGAGCAGGTCCGCCCGGTCCGGCCGAGCGCGGCCGTCGTCCTGGCCCGCAACCCGGGCCTGATGACCCTTGACGGCACCAATACCTGGTTGCTGCGGGAACCGGGTCGCGAGGATGCGGTGGTGGTCGACCCGGGCCCCGTGGGCGAGCACCTCGATGCCGTGGTCGCGGCCGCCGGTCGGGTCAGCGCGATCCTGCTGACCCATCGCCATCTGGACCACAGTGAAGGCGCTCGAGCGCTGGCCGAGCGGACCGGAGTCGGTGTGCGGGCTCTCGATCCCGCCTTCCGGCTTGGTGATGAGGGATTGACCGACGGCGAGGTCATCCGGGCGTCGGGGGTTGAGATCAGGGCGTGGACGACGCCGGGTCACTCGTCGGACTCGATGTCGTTTCTGGTGGAGGACGAAGCCGGACGGTACGTGCTCACCGGCGACACCATCCTCGGTCGGGGTACGACGGTCGTCGGGCACCCGGACGGCAACCTGGGTGAGTACCTCGATTCCTTGCGCCGCCTCGCGGATCTCGACGGCGCCGCCGTACTGCCCGGCCACGGTCCCGAACTGGCCGACGCCGCAGAGGTCGCGACCGACTACCTGCAGCACCGGGCTCAACGGCTGGACCAGGTGCGAGCCGCACTGGCCGAACTGGGACCGGACGCGGATGCCCGCGCCGTCGTCGAGCAGGTATACGTCGACGTCGACCGATCGCTGTGGCCGGCAGCGGAATATTCGGTGCGCGCGCAGCTGGCCTACCTGCGCGGCTCGTCCTGAGCTGCGCCTGACCGCCGCCAGGGGCCGCGGGATCCGGTCAGCGGGCCCGGCGCGCCAGTCGTTCGCGGTCCAGGATCACGACGCTCTTGCCCTCCAGCCGCAGCCAGCCTCGCGCGGCGAAGTCGGCCAGGGCCTTGTTGACGGTCTCGCGTGAGGCGCCGACGAGTTGGGCCAGCTCCTCCTGGGTCAGGTCGTGCGTGACGCGCAACTGACCGGCTTCGACCGAACCGAACCGCTGGGCCAGCTGGAGCAGCTGCTTCGCAACCCGGCCCGGCACGTCTACGAAAATCAGGTCCGCCAGCATCGTGTTCGTCCGCCGCAGCCGGCGGGCGACCACGCGCAACAGTTGCATCGCGATCTGCGGCCGCTCCTGAACCCACTTCTGCAGCGCCGACTTGGGCAGCCGGGCCACCCGACCGTCGGTGACGACGACCGCGGTAGCGGTGCGCGGGCCGGGATCGAACAGGGACAGCTCACCGAACTGGTCAGAGGGGCCCATCACCGCGACTAGATTCTCGCGACCGTCGGATGCACGCCGACCGAGCTTTACCTTGCCCGAAAGCACGATATAGAGGCTGTCGCCCGGTTCACCCTCGTGAAAGAGCACCTGCCCGCGGGATATCTCGGAAATTTCGAACTCTCCGCCGAGCGCTTCGATGTCGTCGGGATCGACGCCTTGGAACAAACCAGCCTTGCGCAGCGCGTCGTCCACGCCTGCCTCCATCGTCATACGACCCGGGCCGGGGTCGGTTCAGTCGTCGGATTCTATGCGCATGTGCGCCGAGTCGACCCGTCTCAGCGACTCCGCTTACGCGTGCCGGGCGGCAGCAGGCGACGCAGGGACAACCGCTGCCGGAATCTCGTCAATGCCGATTCGGTGCCTTCGCGCACGAACGTGTCGAGCTCCTCGGGATTGGCATCGTCGAGGAATTGCTCGATTTCCCGCTCGACCGCAACCCGGGTGAGCGGCTGCTCGACGCGATTCATGAACAGCATGAACGCGAGCAGCACGAAGGGAAAGGCGAGCACGAGTAGGCCGGTCATCGTGATCATGATTCTGCCTTACGCCGCCCGCGCGGCCGCATCCGCCGTGCCGGAACCGCCGAGAATCCGGCTGTCCGCGCCGCCTCGTACTGTTGTGGCGTGCCCGCAGCCGCGCAGAGGTTCGACGCCGAGTCGCCCGTCGCCCTCATCCGACGGGCCCGACGGATCAACCGTGAGCTGGCCCAGCTCTACCCGGACGCGCACATCGAACTGGACTTCACGACACCACTGCAGCTGTCGGTCGCGACCATCCTATCGGCCCAGTGCACGGACAAACGGGTCAACGAGGTCACGCCGACAGTGTTCGCCCGTTACTCCTCGCCCAGCGACTACGCGGCCGCCGATCGGGCCGAACTCGAAGAGCTGATCCGCACCACCGGCTTCTTTCGGAACAAGGCCAACTCCATCATCGGTTTGGGCCGCGAGCTGGTCGATCGCTTCGACGGCGAGGTCCCCGCGCGCCTGAGCGATCTGGTCACGCTGCCCGGCTTCGGCCGCAAGACGGCCAACGTCGTGCTCGGCAATGCGTTCGGAATTCCGGGAATCACAGTCGACACCCACTTCGGTCGGCTCGCCCGACGGTGGCGATGGTCCGCGAACACCGATCCGGTCAAGGTCGAGCACGAAGTGGGCGCGTTGATCCCGAAGAAGGAGTGGACGATCCTCTCGCACCGGGTGATCTGGCACGGCCGTCGTGTCTGCCATAGCCGCAA
>JAFAWL010000145.1 GCA_019241805.1 Actinomycetota bacterium | reverse complement strand
GGTGGCTGTCTCTGCTCGGGTGTCTGCGCTGAGCTCCGGGTCGGGCCCGGCATCGCTGCTCGGCGCCACGACCGAGGGCGGCACCTGATCCGGCGTCCGGGTCCCTGTGGCCTGATCCTCGTTCACCTCGATCCGCGCCGCGCGAACCTCGGTACGCCGGATTTCGGTGTGGCGGCGAGTGGTCGGGCCGTCGACGTCGGCGACTTCACGCTCGCCGCCGTCGCGCTGAGCCACGCCGAACCTCCCACCGGGACAGCCACGGAACACCGTGGCGTCAGATCGTCGCCGATCGATACCTGGCGAACGGGTCGACTCTAGCCGCTGAACATCAAAAGGATCCGCCGATTTCGCTTGCTCAGGGACGGGGCGGAATCCGCGCCGGCGTCACGTCGTTGGACGATCGTGCCGCCCGTTACCGGTGATCTTCCGGCCGACCCGCCCCTCGACCGGTTCCTTGCCGCGCCGCTCGACCAATCGGTCGACCAATCGGTCGACCCGCCGCTCGACCCGCCGCTCGACTATGCCAACCTCACCGGCCGCCCCGATGGACGATTTCTGACCGCCCTCGGGCGGGCGCTGCCTGGGGTCGCGCGCGTGCAGGCCCAGGTGCGCCCGTACGCCCGGTGCTGGCACGAGGCCAATTGCGCGGTCCTGGCCGGCTCGGGCCGGCGCTGGATCGTGTTGGGCGATTCGATGTCGCTGGGGATCGGAGCCTCGGCGTTCGACGCCGGTTGGGTCAATCAGGCCGCCGCCGACCTCGCCGGCCGAGGCCATCCGCTGAAGATCGTCAATTTGTCGGCCAGCGGTGCCACCGTCGCCGACGTGATCGCGCAGCAACTGCCCGCCTGGGCGGCGCTTCCGGACGAGCCCCACGCGCCGGCCGAGATCGTCACCGTGCTCGTCGGGTCGAACGACCTGCTCAACCGGACACACCGGGCACGATTGCCTGAGCGCTTCGACCAGTTGCTTGCGGCGTTGCCGCCGACCGCGGTCGTGTCGACGCTGCCTCAACCTCGCCGCGCGGCCCGCGCGGCGAACGAGGTGATCGAGCGGTACCGGAGAAAGGCTGCCGTGCTGGTCGTCGACATGCGTCGCGCCGGGCCGTCGTCGTGGCGGGGCAAACTCGCGGCCGATCACTTCCACCCGAATGACCGCGGTTACCGAGCTATCGCCGACGCGTTTACGCCGCAGCTCGTGCGGGCCCTCGGATCGGCTGACACCGCGTCATCGCACACGGGCGGCACCGGCTGACGGAGTGGCCGGAATTCGGGTCGGTCGCTCCCAGCCTCGCTGGGCGTACGCCTCGGTCACGGCCGCGACGACAGCGTCGGCGCGGCTCCCTTCGGCGAGTGCGACGACGCAGCCGCCGAAGCCGCCGCCGGTCATTCGAGCTCCGGCGGCGCCGGCGCCTTGAGCCGCCGTCACGGCCACGTCCAGACGAGGCGCGCTGACCTCGAAGTCGTCGCGCAGCGACGCGTGCGAGTCGTTCATCATCGAGCCGATCTCGCGGGGATCCCCGCCGGCGGCGAGCAGTCCGGTGCACGCCAGTACCCGAGCGTTCTCACTGACCACGTGGCGGACCCGCCGGCGCATCTTCTCGTCCGGCAACCGCGTCAGCGCCGCCTTTAAGGCCGCCGGTTCGAGGTCGCGGAGAGCCCGCACGCCGAGCCGACTCGCCGCTTCTTGACACGTGCGGCGTCGCTCGCCGTACTCCGAGTCGACGAGCGCGTGGGGAGTGCGGGAGTCGAGCACGACGAGTTCGAGTCCGCGACCGGGCAGGACAAGAGGCACGGGCCGTACGTCGAAGCTCCGGCAATCGATCGCCAGTGCATGCGCGGCCCGACCGTGCATGGCGGTCACCTGATCCATCGCCCCGGTGGGCGCGCCGACGAATTCGTTCTCGGCACGCCGAGCGATCATCGCGACGTCGGTCGGGTCCAGCTCGAGCGAGAGGAGATCACATAACGCCAGTGCGAGCGCGCATTCCAAGGCGGCCGAGGACGACAGGCCGGCGCCGACCGGCACCGTCGAGTCGATCATCACGTTCAGCGCGGGGACGTCGTGGCCGTCCTGACGCAGCGCCCACGCCACACCGGCCGGATACGCGGCCCAACCTCGAACCGCACCCGGCTCGGCCTCACGCTCGACTGCCATCGACTCGTCGGCCTGGACCGACGTGTACCGACTCGTCGCACCCGTGGTCGGTGCGAGCGCGATCCACGTGCGTTGGGCCAGCGCGATCGGGAGCACGAATCCCTCGTTGTAGTCGGTGTGATCGCCGATCAGATTGACGCGCCCTGGGGCGCTCCAGACGCCGACCGGCTCGCGGCGGTAGCTGCGTCGGAACCGTTCGGCGAGCGCATCGATCTGGTCGCCCATCAGGTCCGCCTGCCCATCAATAGACTCGGTTTCCATGAGCAGGCACGGCCTTCAGGATGCCATCGATCGCATGCGCGCCGATGGCGCACCGCAGGAGGCCGTCGGCACCTTCTCGCAGTTCTACGAGCGACTGGAATCCGGCGACGAAGGTCTGATCCCTGAGTCCGACATCGAGCCGCTGAGGACACTGCCGCATATCGACGGCCTCGACGGGCAGAGCACGTCGGCCCGTGATGCCTTCGCCGCCACCGCGGTGATCAAGCTCAACGGCGGTCTGGCCACATCGATGGGACTCGACCGGGCCAAGTCGCTGCTGCCGGTGAAGGACGGGCTGACTTTTCTCGACATCATCACCGAGCAGGTGCTCGCGCAACGACGGGACCACGGCGTCCGCCTGCCCTTGATCTTCATGAACAGTTTCCGCACCCGGGACGACACCTTGGCCGCGCTCGGCGACTACGACCTGGTCGTTCCCGGACTGCCCCTGGACTTCCTGCAGAATCGTGAGCCGAAGTTACGGGCCGACGATCTCACGCCGATCGACTGGCCGCCTGATCCGGAATTGGAATGGTGCCCACCCGGGCACGCCGACATCTATCCGGCGATGCGGGCCTCCGGGGTGCTGGACGCATTGATCGAACAAGGTTTCCGGTACGGGTTCTGCTCGAACTCCGACAACCTTGCCGCGATGGCTGATCCGCGTATCGCCGGCTGGCTGGCCGACAACGACATTCCCTTCGCATTGGAGTCCACGCGTCGAACCCCGGCCGATCGCAAGGGCGGTCACCTGGCCGTCCGACGCTCGGACGGACGGCTCGTGCTGCGCGAGACGGCTCAGACGGCCCCCGCGGATCAGGCCGCGTTACAGGACATCGAGCGGCATCCGTATTGCAATACGAACAACCTCTGGGTCGACCTGCGGGTGTTGCAGCGGCAGCTCGACGCCAACGGCGGCGTACTCGACCTGCCGATGATCCGCAATCGCAAGACGGTCGATCCCCAGGACTCGTCCTCGCCGGCGGTGATCCAGATCGAGGCGGCCATGGGCGCGGCCGTGCAGGCGTTCGACGGCGCGGCCTCCGTGCTGGTCGAACGGGATCGCTTCGTGCCGGTGAAGACGACCAACGACTTACTGGTGCTGCGCAGCGACCAGTACCAGTTGAGTGATGGACATCGGCTGGTCCGCGCCGCGGGCCGCCGGTCATCGGTCGACACGTTCGTCGACCTCGACCCGAAGTACTACGCGCTGCTGCACGAGTTCGACGAGCGCTTCCCCAAGGGCGCCCCGTCGCTGATCGAGTGCACTCGCCTGAGGGTGCGGGGTGATGTCAGCTTCGGGGCGAACGTCGTGCTCCGCGGTGACGTGACCATCGACGCGGATCAACACGGATCGACCGTCTCCGACGAGACGCAGCTGTCGGGCTAGCTCTAGCGTCACGGAGGGTTCGATGTCGCCGTCCAGGGACGCCTCACCGGTGCGAAACTGGGCCGGCAACGTCACGTTCGCGTCGACCGACCTGCGCTCACCGACGAGCGTCGAACAACTGCAACACCTGGTTGCTCGCGCCGAGCGGGTGCACGCGCTGGGCACTCGGCATTCATTCAGTCGTCTTGCCGACACCGACGGCACGTTCGTCTCGTGTGCCGCGCTCGAAGAGCCGATCGTGATCGACTCCGCGGCGGCCCTGGTGTGGGTGCCCGCCGGTTGTCGCTACGGTGAACTAGCGACCGCTCTGCAGGAGGCCGGCTGGGCGCTGGGCAACCTCGGGTCGTTGCCGCACATCTCGGTCGCCGGGGCGTGCGCCACCGGCACGCACGGTTCGGGCGATACCAACCGGTGCCTGGCCGCGGCGGCTCGCTCGATCGAATACGTCCGCGCCGACGGAGAGCTGATCACGCGTTCCGCGAAGGATCCGGACTGGGCCGGCAGCGTGTTGGCTCTCGGTGCACTGGGTGTGACTACCCGGCTGGCGCTGGAGATTGAGCCGAGTTACGACATTCGGCAGGACGTCTGGCTCGATCTGCCGCTGCCCACTTACCTCGACCGGTTCGACGAGATCATGGGCGCCGGTTACAGCGTCAGCGTGTTCACCGACTGGTCGCGGCGGGACACGCTCGATCTCGTCTGGGTCAAGAGCCGCGTCGATGCGACGGTCGCCGACGGTCTCGCGTGGGGCGCGCGGGCCGCGACCACCGCGCAACATCCCGTGCGCGGCCACGATGCCTCGGCCGCTACCGAGCAGCTCGGCCGGCCGGGCCCGTGGGCGCAGCGGCTGCCGCACTTCCGGCTGCAGTTCACGCCCAGCGTCGGCCACGAACAACAGTCGGAATACCTACTGCCACGCGAACACGCTGCCGCCGCGGTGGCCGCCCTCGCCCGTCTCGAGCTGCGCCCCCCGCTGCTGGTCTGCGAGATCAGGACGATCGCGGCCGACCAGCTGTGGTTGAGCCCGTGCGGTGGTCGGGACACTGTGGCCCTGCACTTCACCTGGGCCGACGACGACACCGCGGTCGCCCGCGCCGTCACCGCAGTCGAAAACGCCCTGATCGAGTTCGACCCGCGTCCCCACTGGGGGAAGGTGTTCGGCGCGGTCGCGGCCGAGGGGATCCGCACCCGGTACCCGCGCTCGGCCGATTTCCGCCGACTGGTCACGCGGGAAGATCCGGACCGCAAGTTCGGCAACGAGTTCCTGAGCCGATTCGTCTACTGACCAAGGGGATCGGCCGGCCGACCCTCACGAAGCGCGCCGTTGGCGATTTGGCCGCCGGCGGTGTCACACTGACCCGAAATCGGCCATATGTTGGAAGATGGGGCGCAATGCGTCGCCACGTACTGGGACTGGCGCCGAGCGAGCTGCGCGTGAGTGACCACGTGTCCTGGCTCGGCGAAGGTTCCGACGACCTCGACCGGCTCGCCAGCGACGTCTTCACCGTCGGCGCCGCCCGTGGCGAATTCATGCTTTACGTCGTCGACGACCCGGACCGCACAACCGAGAAGCTGCCGCCGATGCTGGCGACGCTCGCCGCCGACGGAGACCTGGAGGTGGCCGCCGTCGACTCGGTCTATCCCTCGGGGACCCACATCGATCCGGTCGAACAAATGTCGATCTTCGATGACGTCGTCCGGGGCGCTCTGGCCGACGGTTACACCGGCGTGCGCGTGCTCGCCGACAACACCCGGCTGGCCGGCGGCAGCGGCGCGGATCTCGAACGGTGGTTGGCCTGGGAGCGCCTGACCGACCATTGCCAGTCGACCCGGCCGCTTCTCGGCGTGTGCTGGTTCGACCGGGACTTCATTCCGGTCGAATACCTCCCCAGCCTGACCAGCGTGCACTCGGTGGTCGGGCCCGCGCCCGAAGCGCAGTTCCAGCTGATCTACGACGGGGACGTGACGCACCTCGTGGGCGCTGTCGACAACTTCGCCGCTGAGCATTTCCGCCGGTGCCTGCAGGCCGGACCGGCCGAACTGGACGGGCTGATCGACATGGGTGAGACAGAGTTCATCGAGCATCGTTCGCTGATAGCGCTGTACCACGTCGCGGGCAACCGGCGGGAACCCGTCCGCGTGCGCAACGCGCCCGGGCCGGTCCGTCGCGTCTGGGACCTGCTCGATCTACCTGGATCGAGGGTGATCTTCGAGCGCTGAGTCCGCGCCGCCGGGCAACTTGGCGCCGGGCAACTTGGCGCCGGGCAACTTGGCGCCGGGCGGCTTGGCGCCGGCGAGCGCGTCGAACACGACGACCACGGCAGCGGCGCCCGGATCGACGGCTCCGAGCAGGTGCTCCGCCGGCAGATAGGCCGAGCGCCCGGCCCGCGTGGAGGTGATGGACGCGGTGGCCTCGGCGCCCACCCGCGCGGCCGCGGCGGCATCGGGCAGCCACCCGCCGGCGAGCAGCACGCCGATCGCCGGCACCAGGGCATCGAGCATGGTCCGCTCGCCCGGTTCGGCGCCACCATAGCGACGCATCGCGACGACACCGGCGTCGAGCGCGGCCGGGGTGCTCGATCCGTCGGCCGCCGCCGAACCGGCGGCGGCGAAGAAGATGGACAGCAGAACGCCGCTGGAGCCGCCCATCGTTCGAGCCAGTAGCCCCGACAGCGTCGTGAACAAGGCGTCCGGCTCGGCCAACGGCAAGGTGTCGAGTTGATCGAGCAAACGTTGGGCGGCGTGGGCGAAGGTCGAACCGGTGTCGCCGTCGCCCACGCGGGCGTCCAGGCCGTCGAGCCGATCGCGCCCTTCGATCAGCGCCCGGGCGGCAGCCGTCAACAAAGAGCGGGTCGCTGCGTGCTCGGATGCGACCGCGACGCGTTCACCGCCGAGCGTCGGCACCGGCAGCACCCGCGCGGCCCCGATCGCACGCACGGCCGGCCAGGCCGCGGTGGGTTCGGCCGGTGCCGTCAGCGCCGCGCGCCACTCGTCACTGAGCGGCAGAGCAGAGATCGAGAAACCCTTCATCTCCAGTGAGGTCATCAGGGCGGCCGGACCGACCAGGAGCTCAGCCCGGGCGCCGAGAGGCGTGGCCAGAAGATCGCGCTGCACGATGCCCATCTCCAGTGCTGACACTCCGCCCAGGTTGTTGAGCAGCAGCGCCACCGGTCCGCCGCCCACCCGTCCGGACAGCAGCGCGGCCATCCGCTCGACGACCGCTCGCGCCGACTCCACCGTGATTGCCTCCGCGCCGGGCTCACCGTGGATGCCGAGCCCGAGCTCGCCGGAACCGACGGTGAACTCGCGACCCTCGGGGCGGAAGGGAATCCTCGCCCCGCTGACCGACACTCCCAGCGAAACGATCGCGGCCGCCGCGCGTCGGGCTACCTCGGCGACGTCGGGCAGGCCGGCCCCCTTCTCCGCGGCGGCGCCCGCGATCTTGTGCACGAACAGGGTGCCGGCGATGCCGCGGGCCGCCGCGCCGGGCAGCGCGATGTCGTCGGCGACGACGATGGTTTCGACCGCGACTCCGGCGGCACGCGCACGTTCGGCGGCCAGCCCGAAGTTCAGGCGATCGCCGGTGTAGTTCTTCACGACCAGCAGGCAGCCGGCGTCACCGGTGACGGCCAGGATGGCGGCGAGCACGGCATCGACACTCGGCGAGGCGAAGATCTCGCCCGATACCGCCGCGGTGAGCAATCCGGATCCGACGAAGCCCGCGTGCGTCGGCTCGTGACCGGCACCACCGCCGGAGATCACGGCGACTCGGCTTCGGTCCCAGTCGGTGCGCACGACGACCTTGATCTCCGGGAAACCGTCGAGGCGTGCCAGGCGGTCAGTGCTCGCGGCGAGCAGCCCGTCCAGGGCGTCGGTGACCAGCTCGTGCCGTCCGTCGACGAAGTGAGTCATGGCAGACCTCCGTTCCCGGCGACGATATCGGCCGGGCGGGCCGGCGCTTCGATCGGCGATCAGGTTGAGTACGGGATCGTCTGCGGTCCCTCGGGAAGCACGCATACGCGCGCGTCGGGCCCGACGGCCGCCAACTCGGCCATGACGGCGGCCGCGACGTCGGGTACCGGCACGAGATGCGCCTCGCGGACTTCGTCGTCCGAGAGGTAACTCGTGTGCAGAGCGACCCGTGCCTTCACGAGCGTGCGCGCAAGCACCTGGACCTGCCACTGGTCGGGCAGCGTTCGCTGGCGGGCGTAGATCTGATCCAGCAACGCTTGCGGCGAGGGGGCCGCGGCCAGTCCGGCCCGGAATTCTCCGAAGGCCGGGAAGCCGTCTCGGCACTCGGCCGCGCAGACGATCAGGCCGCCCGGCTTGACGATCGTCGCCGCAGCCGACATGCCTTTTACCGATTGGTAAAGGTTTTGATCGAGCGGATAACCGGAGTTGGTCGTCACGACGACGTCGTAGCGGCCCTCGACGGGTTGCATCGCGACCTGGCGGACCGTCGCACGGGCGGCCTCGTGCATTTCGAGCAGGTCACCGCCGAAGGCGGCGACGATGCGTTGTTCGGCATTGAGCACGACGTCGAAGGCGAAATCGACTCCGGTTGCGACGGCGATCGCGCGCACGTCGTCGTGCACCGGGTTGCCTTCGCAGATCGCCCAGGTCGCGCGTTCGTTGCCGATGCGGGTCGCGTCGTGCAGGGTCAGGATGGTCTCGATACCGGCGAGTCCCGGAGCGACCAGTTTTGGACCACCACTGAAGCCGGCGAAGAAATGCGGCTCGACGAAGCCGGTGGTAATTCGCACATCGGCCTCGACCCACTCCGAGTTGAGCCACACCGGCACGTCCCGCCCGTGCGTGCCGCACCATGTCAACGCCGACGCGTCGCGGCCGTCGTGATTGACAATCCGCAACGTGCGGGCGAACTGCTCCCCCACCATTGCCCGTAACTCGTCGTCGTCGTTGGCCCGGTGGGTTCCGGTCGCTACGAGCAGGACGATGTCCTCGGTCCCCACGATGCCGTCGAGTTCGTCGAGCAGCGCTCGAATCATCGCTTCCCTGGGCTGCGCCCGGGTGATGTCGCAGATCGACACCGCGACCTTGGCGCCCGGCCGCACCCGCTCGCGCAACGGCGGACCGGCAACTGGCCGGCGCAACGCCTGGGTCAGAACACGGTCCGGATCGGGCGCCGCCGCCGCGTGTCGGGGCCGCACGACCGTCGTTCGGTCGGCCGGCAGGGCAATTCGCAGCCCCTTCTGCCCGTAAGCCAGTTCGATGTCGATCGTGTCGCTCATTTGGCCGTGAGGCTACCCGCGCCCCGTTATCCTCAGCGGAAAGCAAACCGACCGAAGGACGTGTTCATGTCGAGCGCGATCGACGCCCGCTCCGTGGAGGAGCTGCGGACGAATCTGATCCGGATCGCTCGACGGATCGACCGCCAGGTATCCATCGGAGGCCTGACCAGCACGGACATGTCGGTGCTCGCTACCATCGCCAATCGCGGCCCGATCGGACTGACCGAACTGGCCGCCTACGAGGGCATCAACCCGACGATGCTGTCACGGGTCGTAGGCAAGCTGGAGTCGGCCGACTTCGTTCGGCGCGAGGTATCCAGCGCGGATCGCCGCGCCATCGAGGTGGTTGCGACTCGGAAAGGCCGCAAGCGGCGCGAGCAACTGCTGGCCGAGCGCACTCAGCTGATCGCGGAACGGCTGGGTGAACTGCCCCCGGGCAGTGTCGCCAAGATCCTTGATGCGAGCGCGGCACTGGGTGAATTGGCCGCGGCGCTCGTGCCGCGGGGCAACGGCTCTGGAAACGCGTCGTGACCGAGGCGTCGCCGGAATCCGGCTTCGGCGAACTGGGTCTCGACCCGCACGTTCTGCGCGCCCTGGTCGACATCGGTTACGAGGCGCCCTCGCCGATCCAGGCGCGGACGATTCCGGTGTTGCTCCAGGGCTCCGATGTGATCGGTCTGGCCCAGACCGGCACCGGCAAGACCGCGGCGTTCGCCTTGCCCGTCCTGTCGCGGATCGACGTGCACTCGAGCGCCACGCAGGCGCTGGTGTTGGCCCCGACCCGCGAGCTGGTGCTGCAGGTCGCCGAGGCGTTCGGACGCTACGGCTCGCGCCTGCGCGGCCTGCGCGTACTCGCGGTCTAC
>JAFAWL010000029.1 GCA_019241805.1 Actinomycetota bacterium | reverse complement strand
GTTGGCGTAGAACTTCTTCAGGTAGTCCTGCGCCTGGTCTTCCGTGCCACCGTCTTCGAGCACGTGCGTGTACGCGGCCAGGATGTTCCATTTGGCCGAGCCCGACGAGGCCGGGTCGGGGGTCACGATCTTCAGACCGGGCTGGGTCAGGTCGTCCCATCCGGTGATGTGCTTCGGGTTGCCCGGTCGAACGACGATCACCACGACCGAGTCGGAGATGATGCCCTTGGTCGGACCCGAGTCCCAGCCGCTGTCGACGAAGTCGGGCACCAACTTGGTCATGTCTGAGCCGACCGAGAAGTTCACGAAGTCGGCCTTCTGACCGTTGGCGACCGCCTGACTCTGGGTGCCGCTCGCGCCGTAGGACGCGGCAAAGGTAACGCCCTTGCCGGTGGAAGTCCCTTGGAAGCCGGTGGACAACGCGTCGTAGGCCGGCTTGGGCACCGAGTAGGCCACGATGTTGACGCTGCCGCCGGTGGCGGCCGCACTCGAGTCGCTACCGGCGGCAGCGCTACTGCTGCCGGACCCGCCCGGGTCCTTCTTCGAGCTCGAACATCCGCTCAGGGCCACCGTGACGACAGTGGCAGCGACGGTCAGAGGAACGGCGATACGATTTTCGCGTCCCCAGCGGGCCCTGAGCATCGGTCAATACCTCCACATAGGCAGCACCACATCGGCAGTTTGCCGATGGTTGCGGTAGACAATAGCGGAGGCATAGGGATAGTGACGTCGCTCGTGATCTAGCTAGCACAGGTGAACCACTCGAATCACCTTGAAGGCGGCGAGACGAACAAGGCAACCGCACTCAACACCCGAAAAGACGACGGCAGGGCCGCCCCCTGTACGGGTGCGGCCCTGCCGAAGGTGTGGTTCTACGGGCTCGCGATCAGACTTCGGCGGGCACGTCGGCCGGCGCCGGAGCGTCGGCGGCGGGGGCGTCGTCCTTGACGAGCACCAGGCTGATCTTTCCGCGGCTGTCGATCTCGCCGATCTCGACCTGCAACTTGTCGCCGACGTTCACGACGTCCTCGACCTTGTTGACCCGCTTGCCCTGGCCGAGCTTGCTGATGTGGATCAGGCCGTCCTTGCCGGGCAGCAAGGAAACGAACGCGCCGAAAGCAGCCGTCTTCACGACAGTGCCGAGGAAGCGCTCACCGACCTTGGGTAGCTGAGGGTTGGCGATCGCGTTGATGCGGTCGACCGCGGCCTGGGCCGACGGACCGTCCGATGCGCCGACGTAGATCGTGCCGTCGTCCTCGATGGTGACCTGGGCGCCGGTGTCGTCCTGAATCGAGTTGATCATCGCGCCCTTGGGCCCGATAACCGCACCGATCTTGTCGACCGGAATCTTGACGACGGTGACCCGCGGCGCGAACTCGCTCATCTCGTCCGGTCCGTCGATGGCCTCGGCCATGACGTCCAGGATGTGCAGACGGGCCTGTCGCGCCTGGGTGAGGGCCTGCGCGAGAACCGCCGACGGAATGCCGTCGAGCTTGGTGTCCAGCTGCAGCGCGGTGACGAACTCGCGGGTGCCGGCGACTTTGAAGTCCATGTCGCCGAACGCGTCCTCGGCGCCGAGGATGTCGGTCAGCGCCACGTACTCCGTCGTGCCGTCGACCTCGTCGGAAACCAAGCCCATGGCGATACCGGCGACCGGCGCCTTCAGCGGCACGCCGGCGTTGAGCAGGCCGAGCGTGGAGGCGCAGACCGAACCCATTGAGGTCGAACCGTTCGACCCGAGAGCTTCCGAGACCTGACGAATGGCGTACGGGAACTCCTCGCGCGAGGGCAGCACGGGAACCAGCGCGCGCTCGGCCAGAGCGCCATGGCCGATCTCGCGGCGCTTGGGCGACCCCACCCGGCCGGTCTCACCGGTCGAGTACGGCGGGAAGTTGTAGTTGTGCATGTAGCGCTTGCTGCGCTCGGGCGAGAGCGTGTCCAACTTCTGCTCCATGCCCAGCATGTTCAGCGTCGTGACGCCGAGAATCTGCGTCTCGCCGCGCTCGAACAGAGCTGAACCGTGCACACGTGGCAGAACCTCGACCTCGGCCGACAGCGTTCGGATGTCGGTGAGACCGCGGCCGTCGATGCGAACCTTGTCGCGCAAGATCCGCTGACGCACCAACTTCTTGGTCACCGCGCGGTAGGCCGGGCTGATCTCTTTCTCGCGTCCCTCGAATTGCGGGCCGAGCTTGTCCTTGGCCAGGTCCTTGATCCGGTCGATCTCGGCCTCGCGGTCCTGCTTGTCGGCGATGGTCAGCGCGGCGGCCAACGAGTCGCCGACTTCGGACGAGACGGCGGCGTACACGTCGTCCTGGTAGTCGAGGAACACCGGGAACTCGGCGACCGGCTTCGCGGCCGCACGGGCCAGTTCCGACTGGGCGCGGCACAATTCGGCGATGAACGGCTTGGCCGCTTCCAACCCGGCGGCCACGACCTCCTCGGTCGGCTTGGTCGCACCGTCGGCAATGAGCTCGATGGTCTTCTCGGTGGCCTCGGCCTCGACCATCATGATCGCGACGTCGCCGGATTCGAGCACCCGACCGGCGACGACCATGTCGAAGGTGGCCCGCTCGAGCTGGGGGTTGGTCGGGAAGCCGACCCACTGACCGTCGATGAGCGCCACGCGGATGCCACCGACCGGGCCGCTGAACGGCAGGCCGGAGATCTGGGTGGACGCCGATGCCGCGTTGATGGCCAGCACGTCGTAGAGGTGCTCGGGGTTCAGCGCGAGCACGGTGATGACGACCTGGACCTCATTGCGCAGGCCCTTGACGAAGCTCGGGCGAAGGGGGCGGTCGATCAGCCGGCAGGTAAGGATGGCGTCCTCGCTCGGACGCCCCTCCCGACGGAAGAACGAGCCCGGAATGCGCCCGGCCGCGTACATTCGCTCTTCCACATCGACGGTCAGCGGGAAGAAGTCGAACTGGTCCTTCGGGGACTTGCCGGCCGTCGTGGCCGACAGCAGGACTGTGTCGTCGTCCAGGTACGCGACAACGGAACCGGCGGCCTGCTTGGCCAGTCGCCCGGTTTCGAATCGGATGGTGCGGGTGCCGAACGAGCCGTTGTCGATGGTGGCGACGGTCTCGTGAACGGCGGTGTCTGCGGACTCCGTCATGCGAGGAGTGTCCTCTCGTACGGCGACAGGTCAGGCCTGCCGCGGATGGCGCCGGGCGCCGGCGACGTACGAGCGTGCACCTTGATCCAGGTGCCGGTCTTCGATCGAAGCGTTCGGATGCGCTGTCGCGGACCCGACCGCCACTACCGAGGACCGGCCTCTCGTCTCGTGTCGCATGGACGTCTGGTTGCGTCCGGCGAGGGTGTTCAGTTGTTCGGTGGCCGTAGCGAGAGACCACCATCGACGAAGGGAGCGTCCGCCGGCTGGCGGAAGCTCCCGTCCGTAGCTAGCGGCGCAGGCCGAGTCGCTCGATGATCGAGCGGTATCGGTTGATGTCGGTCTTGGCCAGATAGTTCAGCAGGCGACGACGCTGACCGACGAGCAGCAGCAGACCGCGGCGGCTGTGGTGGTCGTGCTTGTGGAACTTGAGGTGCTCGGTGAGATCGGCGATGCGGCGCGACAGCAACGCGACCTGCACTTCGGCCGACCCGGTGTCGGCTGCGCTCTCGCCGTACTCGGCGATGATCTGCTTCTTCACGTCGTTGGCCAGCGGCACGGACGACTCCATTCCTATGTGTCGGTACAGGCGCGCCCACCGGTCTGAGTCACGATGAGAGGGATCGCGCGCTGCGCGCAGCCGAAAGCATGCGCCTCCGGGCTGTTATTCAGAGTACCAGCCGAGCGGACCGGCAGCCGACCCGACGAGCTCGCCCGACCGCTGAGGTCAACCACGCAACATTTCCGCGGCCGCCCGTACGTCCTCGTGCATCTGGGCGACCAGAGCCTCGACGGTCTCGAACCGGATCATGCCGCGCAGCCGCGCCACGAACTCCACACCGATCTGGTCGCCGTACAGGTCCTGGTCGAAATCGAGGATGTAGGCCTCAACCCGTCGTGTTTGACCCTGAAAGGTGGGGTTCGTACCAACCGAGATTGCGGCGTCACCCAAAGGCCCGACCGTCCGGCCGTGCTCGTCGAGACGAACCACCCGGCCGGCGTAGACGCCGTCCGCCGGGACTGCCGCGTACCGCTCGAAGCGCAGGTTGGCCGTCGGAAACCCGAGCTCGCGCCCACGCTGGTCGCCCCGCTCGACGACCCCGTCGAGGCGATGCGGGCGCCCCAGTGCCTCCGTCGCGGCGGGCATGTCGCCGGCTTCCACACAAGAGCGGACGTAAGTCGCACTGATCGGGCGGTCTCCGTCGGCGAGCAAGGTGGCCGCGTCAGCCGAAAACCCGAAGGTTCGACCGAGTTCCACGAGGGTCGCGATATCGCCCGACGCACGGTAACCGAAGCGGAAGTTCTCGCCGACGATCACCGCCGCCGCGTGCAACCCCTCGACGAGCACGCGGTGCGCGAACTCCGCCGGTTCGAGGCGCGAGAACTCCAACGTGAACGGGAGCGCGAAGAAGACATCGACACCCAGTTCCTCGACCAGCTCGGAACGCCGGGCCAGCGTGGTCAGCTCGGGCGGGTGGCTGCCCGGTCGCACGACCTCCGAGGGATGGGGCGAGAAGGTCATGAGCACCGTC
>JAFAWL010000393.1 GCA_019241805.1 Actinomycetota bacterium | reverse complement strand
CGGCTACGTCGTGCAGCTGGCCAAATCAGATGGCCTGGTGGTCGTCGCCGATGCCACGTCGGCCGACGAGGCGCTCGTCGGCGAACTCGGTGCCGACGTCGTGGTGCCCCGGGGTGACGACTTCGCTAGGCACGTACGCCAACACTTCCCCGACGGCGTCGACGGGCTGGTCGACGCCGCGCTGCTGGACGCGGCGGCGCTGCCGGCCGTGCGTGATGGAGGCGTAGTGGCCACCGTACGTGGCTTCACCACCGATGATTCTCGCGGCGTGCGCGTCACGCCGGTGCGCGTCGCTGAGTACGCCCAGGAATTCGAGAAGCTCGACCGACTGCGCGAACTGGTGGAGTCGGGCGCGGTGACGTTACGCGTGGCCCAGACCTACCCGGCCGAGCAGGCGCCTGAGGCGCACCGCCGGCTGGAAGCGGGCGCGGCCCGCGGCCGATTCGTCCTGCTCTTCGACTGACGCTCTGGCGGCAAGCAAGGCGCCCGGCGGTGCTCGTAATGGTCAGTTTGGTCACGCCCTGGTCGGCCTGGCGCCGTCCGATCAGTCGCGCAGCCGAATCGCGGCGATCACCTCGTCGTGCAGCGCCGGGATGTCAGCCCGCTCGCGTGGCGCCGTTCGATCGAAGCTCAGTGGACCGATGCCCGGTGGTGGGCCGAGAGTGGCGGCGGCACTCGCCGGAGCGACGACGGCGGCGAACGCCCCTACTTGGATCGTCGCGACCGCCGGGGCGAGGCTACCGCGCAGCAGTCGCTTCTCGTTCGGGACGACGGGTAGCAGCCATACGCTCGGTTGCGTCGGCGCTCGGACCGGCCGCACGATCGCGGCCGCGCGGACCCGGCGGGGCAGATCGTCGGCGGCCGAGCCGAGCACGACCGCCAGGCGTAGGCACCACAGTCGCAGCAGGCTCCACTCGCCATCGGTCATCGGCGGGGCCTCACCGTCGGCGAGATCGCGCACGGCGGGCGCCGCGTCTTCATCGAGTCGGCGCATCCAGCCGGTCACGCAGGGCCGGCAGGCGAAACCAGCGTTTTCGGGGTCGCGCGCTTCGGCATCGCGCTGGAACTTCTTGTCCAGTCGCTTAGGTAATACCGGCAGGGCGACTAGCCGGCCCGTGCGCGCACCGCAGAAGCTGCAGTGCGCTGGAGATGATGCCATCGGTCAGGCTGCCACCGTGTCAGGCCAACATGGTTCCGCGACACGAGGCGGCGCCACAGTGACAGGCGTACATCTGCTTGAGCGCCTTCGTCTTACGGCCGTCGACGTGCAGGCGGTAATCGATCAGGAGTTCCTCGCCCGGTTCGAGATCGCGCATTGCGTGAATCAGAATCCGCCCCTCGTCGTCGGTGGCCTCGCAATTGGGTTCACAACCGTGGTTGATCCATCGAGCCGAGTTGCCGCTCACGCCGCCGTCGATGACCCAGCCGTCACCGCGGTCGAAATAGAACGTATGACCGCTGGGATGGTCCTCGCTTCGTTCGACGGCCTCGTCCCAGGTGATCAGTTCGCCCAGATACTCGACGATCCAGTCGCCGGCCGCGATCGGCGCAGCGGCGAACACACCCGAACCGTGAATGGGCGATCGCCGCACGGTATATCGACGCTTGCCTGCCATCTGCGCCCAATCTTTCGAAGTGCGGTTCGAGAAACATAGTCGACCGCGATCTTCGGGGGGCGAACGCACGGCCGTGGACCGTCGGTGTTCGCTTGGCCGTGAGGTGGTTCCCCTCAGAGTTGCCGTATTTCGGGCGCTGGCTGGCTCGGGCATCTATATCGATTCGTGCCTGACACGCCGCATTTTCTAGCCACGCTCTCAAGCCTGAGTCACCTCCGTGTGAACCGCTCGTTGCTCTGGGTACGGCGACGCTCGGCTGATCGTTGACCCCCGACTCCGGTCAGCCGGGCGCGCCCAGCACCCACGAGGCCGACGAGGCCGGACGAGGCCCGACGAGGCCCGAGGAGGCCGACGCGGTCGGACGAGGCCCGAGGAGGCCGACGAGGTCGGACGAGGTTCGGCGAGATCCGACATGTCCGGCGGCTGGCAGGGTAGTCGCCGTCGCCCGCTTCGAGTCCACCGGCAAGATGTCGCCATGACCAGCCGTCCGCGCAACATCACCTTCGATTGTCGCGACGCCCGGACGTTGTCCTGGTTCTGGGCCCAAGCGCTGGGGTGGAACCGGTACTACGACGACGATCCCGAGGTCTTTGTGGCCCCGAGCTATCCGCCTCGCCGAGACTACGGTCCGGGGCTGTTGTTCATCCCGGTGCCCGAGGGCAAGTCGGCCAAGAATCGGGTGCACCTCGACGTCACGCCCGACGGCTGCACTCGTGAGGAAGAAGTCGAGCGACTTATCGGGTTGGGCGCGACCGTCCTCGACGACCGGCGGACCGCGGACGGTGCCGGATGGGTCGTGATGGCAGATCCCGAAGGCAACGAGTTTTGTGTCGAGCGTAGCGAACAGCAGCGGGCAACTCCGGCCGCGCGAAGTTTCCGGCTGAGCTACGACGATCCGGCCTGATTCGAAGGCGCGGGTCAATGACCGCGTGTTCACGCCCCGGTAGCTCCGTCGGTCGCCTCACGTAATAAATCGGCGTGGCCGTCGTGTTGCGGGTACTCGGTGATTACTCGAAGCAGCAACCACCGCAACGTCCACTGCTGGCCGTCGCGTCGCGTGGCGCCTATGGCGTCGAGACTGGGGGTGGCCGCGACGATCTCACGCGAGCGATCGGATCCCGCACGCCACAGGGCCAGGTCGTCGAGCGGATCGGCCTCGAGGTCGTCGAAATCCTGATTAGGATCCTGGTCGCTGTAATACAGCAGCGGCGCGTCCGACCCGGCGAAATTGAACCACCATCGGTCGACCCCGGCCAGATGCCGAATCAGCCCGGAATGTCGGGTCGACTGATCTTTCGATCGATGGCGTCGCGCTTAGCCTGGACGTAGATCACATCAAGGCCGAGAGCGTCCTGCCGGATGACGCCGTCAAGTCCGTCATCGCCGGGGCCGCCGAGGTGCTCGGGTGGTCGCCTCGAGCCCGCCGTAGCCCATGCGAGCGAGGAGCTGAAGCACGGTGCGCTCCAAGAACACTGGGGGCTTTGCTATCAAGCGGGCGAGAACGTCGGCGGCTACCGTGCTGTTGGCGTGGCGATAAGCGCTGCGACCGAGCCGGATGCGGTTTTGAACTGTTTCGGTGACCACGGCCGGTCTCGCGCACCTAGCCGATCGACATCTTCTTGCGACGTTTCGTTGTCCAGAGCGTGAGAACTCCGATCGTAATCAGGAGGCCTCCGACAACGAGGCCGGCCGTGGAGTTCCAGCCGGTGTCGGCAAGCTGCGTCGAATCCGCGGGGGAGGTTGCGGGCGGCGCGGGCGGCGCGGGCGGCGCGGGAACCACGGGTACCTGGTCACTTACGACGGTTAGGGATGCGGTCGCACTAAATCGGCCAGTTGCGTCGGTCGCCGTGACGATGTACGTGCCCGGCGCGGTCGCCGTGCACGTTGGGACGCGACAGGACGCAGTCGAGCCTCCGCCGGTTGTTTGATTGATGGTGAACGTCGCCGACGAGGTCAGATCGCCCAAGTCGTTCCCGGCCGCGTCCGTGCCGGTGACGGCATAAACCTGTTCGGAGCCGACGACGATCTGGGCCGTGGCGGGCGTCAACGCCAGTTTGGCTAGCGGACCCGTCACGACAATCGTGTGCGCCTGCCCGACGGCGTCAGGCAGAAAGCCGTTGCTCGCCGTCACCGTGAAGGAAAACGAACCGACATCGGTAGGTGTGCCGGACAAGACCCCCGTCTGAGAGTCCAACGTGAACCCCGGCGGCAGGCTGCCTGAGCTGACGGCAAACGTCGCCGGGGGAGCGCCTAACGTCGTGAACCGATACGAGTAGGCGACCCCAACCGGCACCCGCGGTGCAGGGCTGTCGGAGGTGAGGGTCGGCGCCGTGCCCACTACCAACGCCAGGCCATGGTAGCCACCGGCGGCGATCGCAATTGCCGTCGAAACCCCGGCCGGGATATCGAGTTGATCGGCCGAGTCATCGCCCCAACCGATGACCCTGCCTCCGGTCAGCGCCAGACTGAAGCCGTCGCCCGCTGCGATTGCTCGGACGCCGGTCAGTCCCGCGGGTGGTGTGCGCTGCCCGAATAGATCACTGCCCCAGCCGACGACGGTTCCATTCGTCCGCAACGCCAATCCGTGACCGCGCCCGGCGGCGATTTCGGTCACGTCCGTCAGTGTCGGTACGTCGAGTTGGCCGTCTGAGCCGTCGCCCCAGGCGACGAGAGCCGTCCGATTTCAGAGCCAAGCTCCAGTCGCCCGCGGCGGCCACGGCCGTCACGCCGGACAGGCCGGCTGGAATGTTCAACTGACCGGCCGAGTTGCTTCCCCAGGCGACGACGGTGCCGTCCGATTTCAGAGCCAGCCCATGCTGGTCTCCCGCCGCGATCGCGGTTACCCCCGACAGCCCCAGTGGCGGCTGCGCGCGGCCGTTGAGATTGCTACCCCAGCCGACCACCGTCCCGTCCGACTTCAGAGCCAGCGCGTAGTTGGTACTTGCGGCTACCGAAACCACGCCGGACAAGCCGGCCGGGAAATTCAGCTGGCCGTAGGTATTTCGCCCCCACCCGGTGACGGTGCCGTCCGACCGGACGGCCAAGCTGAAATTGGCGCCGCCAGCGATCGAAACTGCTGTTGTTAGATCGGACGGTGGCGTCGCCTGACGCCACGTGTTCGAACCCCAACCGACGACCTTTCGTTGCAGGTCCTGGCTAGGTGACGCTGCCGCCGACGCTGCCGCCGGGCTGAGCGGCAGGACGGTCAGGGTGGTGGTGACCGCGAGCAACGCGGCAGCGTGGGCAGCCTTACGCTTCCATGACGACACCACTATCGTTCTCCTGCTTTTTGGCGAAGCATCGCCGACCGCTGCCGAGATCTGCGGCAGGTGTCGACGGGCGACCGGATTGAGGAGCATAGGAGCCCGAAAAACACGGTAGACAGGTGTTTCTCCGGTTGAAATAGACCTGGGTCCAGCCAATCGCCGAATGCGCTCAGTCCAGCCGCAAGGATGACCGGCGGGGTAAGTTAGAGCCGGGCAGTGCGGGGATCGGTGCGGCCTTTCCATGCTGCGCCTCGACCGACCCAGTGTTGCCGAGCAGAATCGAGAGTCATTCCGGCATACAGAATGGCTACTGCCGGCAGCGCGGGCGCCCAGAGCAGGCTGCGGTGATAGAACCGAAGCATCGGTGTGTAGGTCGCGGACATAATCAGCCAGGCGCCGAGGCCGATACCGGCGAGGAACCAATTCTCTGTGGTCAGCCCGGTAAGTGCGGCAGCAGGCGGGACGACAAAGGCCACCCCAACC
>JAFAWL010000196.1 GCA_019241805.1 Actinomycetota bacterium | reverse complement strand
GTCGCCAACTTCTCGCCGTAGCGTTCGTCGCGGTGTTTCCAGCTGACGGGCGTCAGTTCGCCCTCGGTGGCCACGAGTGCACGACAGCGTCCGCAGACCGGAGCGTACGGATGATCGTTGATCTCGCAACCGGCGATGACGGGTGTCCACTCGTCCAGCAATCCGACGAGGGTTCTGATCAATCGGGTCTTGCCCTGCCCGCGTTCGCCCAGCAGGACGACGTCATGACCGGCGAGGATCGCCCGCTCGACTTCCGGGATCACGGTTTCGTCGAACCCGACGATTCCCGGCAACGACGTCTGCCCGGCGGCCAGGCGGGCGATGAGGTTGTGCCGCAGCTCGGTCTTGACGCTGCGATGGACGTGGCCGGACGCGCGCAGCTCACCTAGTGTCGTGGCTTGCGGTTGGGTCGTCGTCTGAGGTTCGCTCACTGCTTCGACGCTACGACCTGGCGCACCCGACCGCCACTGACCCGTCTGGGCGGGTGCGTGTCGGCCCGCGGCGTTCCGCTCAGAACTGCAGGAACAGGTCCTTCGCCATGGCGACGAGCGCTGCCGTGTTCGCCGGCGTCGGGCCGTCCAGGTACCACGAGTCGACGATCGTCACGCCGGAGTCCTGCGCCTCGGCGTCGAACGCGTCGGTGTTCGGGATCCTCGCTGAGCTGCCGGTGAAGCTGTGACCCTCGCGCAACAAATCGGCCAGGCTACCCGTGCCGTCTTTCTCCTCCAGCGCCTGGAAGTCGGTCGCGACCTGATAGACGGCCGGAGCCTGGCCGGCGAACCCGATCGACTCACGGGCCAACTCGACCGGGTGGCCGCCGACGGTGGTCGTCGCCAGTGCCCGCGACATCGACTCGCAGGGATGTGCTTGCAGGTAGGTCGTCACCGCGGCGCCGTACGCATGCGCCGCGCAGTCGGCCTGTCGATCCTCGACCCATACCGTCACGGTGTACTTCATGCCCGAAGCCGTCTTGTCGACGGCGACGGTGCGCACAGGCTTGGTAGCGACCGTGCCGGCCGAGCCGGATGACGAGACGCTTCCCGACGGCCTCGTCACGCCGGACGGGGTGCTTGTCCCGGCCCGGGGCGTTGCGAATCCGGGGTGGCCGGCTCCCAACGTCGACGATGTGCAGGCCGACGCCAGCGCGCCGACCGCCAGGCCGATGACTGCCAGCACACCGCGGGCAGAGGTGGACCTGGCCTGGAAATACGAACGAGCGGGCACGCGCATCCGGCCAGCATCGCAAAGATCGACAGGATCACCCAAAAGCGACGTGAATTCTGTCGGCGCCCTTCTGTAGCGTCCGGCAGCGTGACTGATGCCGTTGTCGTGGAATCGCTCGTCAAGACGTTCGGAACCACCCGGGCGCTGGACGGGCTCGACCTGACTGTGCCCGAGGGAAGCGTCCTCGGCCTCCTGGGCCCCAACGGCGCCGGCAAGACCACAGCTGTCCGGGTGTTGTCGACCCTGCTCGTTGCCGACTCCGGCCGAGCCGAGGTGTGTGGTGTCGACGTGCGCCGTGATCCGGTGCGTGTGCGCCGGCTGATCGGACTTACCGGTCAGTTCGCCGCGATCGACGACTACCTCACAGGCCGGGAGAACCTGGTGCTGTTCGGCCGGCTGTTCCATCTGTCGCGTTCGGCGGCCGCACAGAGGGCCGACGAGCTACTCGAACGCTTCGAGCTCACCGACGCCGCGTCGCGGATCGCCAAGACCTATTCAGGGGGCATGCGGCGGCGCCTCGACATCGCCGCGTCGCTCATCGCTCGTCCGCGGGTGATCTTCCTCGACGAGCCGACGACCGGTCTCGATCCGCGCAGCCGGTTGAGCATGTGGGACGTGATCCGCGATCTGGTCCGCGACGGTACGACGATGTTGCTCACCACCCAGTATTTGGAAGAAGCCGACCTGCTGGCCTCCTCCATCGCCGTGATCGACGCCGGGCACGTGATCGCCCGCGGCACCTCGGACGAACTGAAGGCAAGCGTCGGCGGCACCCGGCTGGAACTGGTCGTCGATCATGCCGAGCGGCTCGCCATCGCGGCGGACGTCCTCGAACGGGTCGGCGACGGGCCACCGTCGATCGAGCAGAGTGATCGGCGGGTGACCGTGCCGGTGACGTCCGGTGCCGGCGTGTTGGCCGAAGTCGTCCGCCAACTCGACGGCGCCGGGGTGGGCATTTCCGACCTCGCGATCCGTCGGCCGACCCTCGACGACGTGTTCCTGGGGCTGACCGGGCACCGGGCCGCAGAAATCGAGGCCGATCCGGAGCCGGCCGTCGCCGGTGCCGATCATCGGGACGGTGGGCGGTCGTGACCGACTTGTTGGAGCCGGCGATCGACGCGCGTCGCGGCAACCTGCTCGCCGACTCATGGCTGATGACCACGCGGCTGCTGAAGCAGATCGTCCGGGTGCCCGACCTGCTGGTGTTCTCCACGATCCAGCCGATCATGTTCGTGCTCTTGTTCCGGTACGTCTTCGGTGGCGCCATCGTCGTCGGCCCGCACGGCGGCTACGTGCAGTATCTGATGCCCGGCATCTTCGTGCAGACCTTGCTGTTCAACGGGGCCGCCACCGGTATCGGCATGGCCGACGATCTGCAGAAGGGCCTGGTCGATCGCTTCCGCTCCATGCCGATCGCCCGTTCCGCGCTTCTCGTGGGGCGCAGCATTTCGGATCTGATCCGGGCGCTGCTCGTATTCGCGATCATGCTGATCGTCGGCGTCCTCACCGGCTTCCGCTTCGGCGACGGTTGGGGCGGCGCGATCGGTGGGACGTTGCTCATGTTCGGGTTCGCCTTCGCCTTCAGCTGGATCGGCATCATGATCGGTCTGGTGGTCAAAACCGTCGAGGCGGCCCAGTCAGCGGGGTTCATCTGGTTGTTCCCGCTGACCTTCGCCAGCTCCGCCTTCGTGCGTACCGACACCATGCCGAGTTGGCTGCGCGGCTTCGCCGACCACAATCCGGTCACCGTCGTGGTCAACTCGGTGCGCCGGCTGTACCTGTCGCCGACCAATTCGCGCGAGTTCGGTGTGCCCGCGCTGGGCAGTCAACTGCTTCAGGCGCTGCTGTGGTTGGCCGGTGTCCTGCTCGTCTTCGTGCCGCTGTCGGTGCGCCGGTTCCGCCGCATGTCCCGCTGACCGTGCGACGCTGAGCGACGTGAGCCGGTCCGACGCCGTCATCGACGAACTCGACGCTCGGTTGCTGCGCGAACTCGATCAGGCCCCCCGGGTGGGTGTGCTGGAACTGTCGCGCCGGTTGGGCGTGGCCCGGGCGACCGTGCAGGCACGGCTGGATCGACTCGTCGCCCGTCGGGTCATCGCTACCTTCGCGCCGACGCTGGATCCGGCGGCGCTCGGCTTCACGATCACCGCCTACGCGACGCTGGAGATCCGGCAGGGCCGCGGTGCCGACGTGCAAGCCCATCTGCGGGCGATTCCGCAGGTGCTGGACGTGCATACGATGACAGGCGCCGGTGACATGCTCTGCCGGCTGGTTGCCCGCTCGAACGCGGACCTGCAGGCGCTACTCGACCGGGTGACGTCGTTCGAGGCGATCGTGCGGACCTCGACCGTGATCGCGCTGTCGACCCCGGTCGCCTATCGAGTGTTGCCCTTGGTCGGCGAGTAGCGAGACCGAGCCGGCATAGCCGCGAGACCGAGCCGGCATAGCCGGCGGACCAGGGACTTAGCCGGCGAACGGCTTTGCGTCGACGAGTGTGACCTTCATGGTCTTGCCGTTCGGGGTCTCGTAGGACACCGTCGCGCCTTCTTTGGCTCCGGTCAGTGCCTTACCGAGCGGCGAGGCCGCTGAGTACACCTCGATGCCGGCGGTCTCGGCCTCCTCGCGGGAGCCGATCAGGAAGCTTTCGGTGTCCTCGTCGCCGTCGAACCGGACGGTGACGACCATGCCCGGGCCGGCCACGCCGCTGCTGACCGGCGCTTCGCCGACCTTCGCGTCGCGCAGCAGCACGGTGAGCTGGGCGATGCGAGCCTCCTGCTTGCCCTGCTCCTCGCGGGCGGCGTGATAGCCGCCGTTCTCGCGCAGGTCACCTTCCTCGCGGCGATCGTTGATCTCCTTGGCCATCGCCGGCCGGTTCGCGACGAGGGCTTCGAGCTCTCGCGACAGGCGGTCGTGAGCGTCCTGGGTCAGCCAGGTCACGGCAGCGTTGTCTGCGGTGGTCACGGGGATCTCCTACCAAACTCGGACAAGGTCGAACCTCGAAGTTAACACTGCCGGGCGGGGGCTTTCCAAATGCGCCCGGCGGATCAGGGACAATGGACCGCACGGCTAGAGGTGTGGATACCGGCTAGTAGGGCCGAGGTCCCGGAGCGCGAGGAGTGCGATGACCGCTGAGCTCAGACTGATGGCGGTTCACGCGCATCCGGATGACGAGTCCAGCAAGGGTGCGGCCACGATGGCCCGATATGTCGACGAAGGCGTCGATGTCATGGTGGTGACCTGCACCGGTGGTGAGCGGGGCAGCATCCTCAACCCAGCGCTGCAGGGCCAGCCCGAGATCGAGGCCAACATGGCCGAGATCCGGCGCAAGGAGATGGATCGAGCCCGAGCGATCCTCGGCGTCAAGCAGGAGTGGCTGGGATTCGTCGACTCGGGTTTGCCCGAAGGCGATCCGTTGCCACCGCTGCCGCAGGGATGCTTCGGCTTGATGGATCCCGACGTGGCCGCGGCCGAGCTGGTCAAGGTCGTTCGACGGTTTCGCCCCCACGTCATCACCACGTATGACGAGCAGGGCGGCTACCCGCATCCGGATCACATCATGTGCCACAAGATTTCGATGCGGGCATTTGAGGCGGCGCCTGACCCGGATGCCTACCCGGACGCCGGTGACCCGTGGCAGCCGCTGAAGCTGTACTACGACGTCGGGTTCAGCCTCGATCGCTTCACCACCCTGCACCAGGCGATGATCGATCACGGTTTGGAGTCGCCGTTCGAGGAGATGCGCAAGCGTTGGCAGGACCGGGCCGACGATCCGAACCGCCGAGCTCCGAACGTCACCACCCGCGTGCCGTGCGGTGACTGGTTCGAACGCCGAGACGCGGCCCTGCTGGCCCACCGCACCCAGGTCGATCCCAAGGGCTGGTTCTTTTCGGTGCCGCTGGACATTCAGCGCAAGGTCTGGCCCACTGAGGAGTACGAGCGCGCGCGTTCGCTGGTCGACGCGCCGCTGCCCGAGGATGATCTTTTCGCGGGCGTGCGAGAGAAGGTCGCTTCGTGATGATGGTGTCAGTCGGCGTGCTTCAGGCGCACGCGGCGGTGGCCAGCGTGCTGGCTGACGACGGTAGTGGTGGCGAGGACAAGAAGTCCGGCCCGCTCGGACTAGCCGTCATCCTCGTCCTGATCATTATTTGCGCGTTCCTGTTCAAGTCGATGTCCAAGCACCTGCGTCGGGTCCGCGAGCAGTGGCCGCTCGGTCCGGGAATGCAGCCCTCCGGCACGTCGGCGCCGCCCCGCCCGGTGAGCCCTCGCACGCATCGCAGCGATTCGGCGACCGTCCTGCCCGCTACTGCGGTCGCGCCGACCCAGCCGAAAGCGGAGGACGCCGCCTCGAACGAGCCGGTAGCGGACGAGGCGCCGCAGTCGCCGACCGCACCCCCGGACGAGGGCTAACGGCTCAATCCGTCCTCGGATCGGCCACTGGGTCCGGCGCAACCGCGAGCCGGCCGCGACCGGCCGCTTTCGCGGCATAGAGGGCCTCGTCGGCGCGCGTGATGAGCTGCTCCAGATCGGTCCCATCCGACGCGACGGCGACGTGGGCCAGGCCGAGTGAGATCGCCACGCGCACCCCGTCGATGTCGATCGTGTCGACTGCGGCCTGCAGGCGGTGGCCGATCTGCTCGGCATCGACGCGATCCACACCCTCCAGCACGATCATGAATTCGTCTCCGCCGAAGCGGCCGATGATCTCCTGTTCGCGCACCTCGCCGACGAGGGTCTTCGCAACGGCGCAGAGAAGCTTGTCGCCGGTCAGATGACCATGGGTGTCATTGATCGACTTGAACCGGTCGACATCGATGGCGAGGATGGCGACAGACCGGCCGTCGCGGCGGCTTCGGTTCAGCGCGTCGCCGGCGTTCGCGCGCCAAGCCTCGTCGTTCAGCAGACCCGTCTTGCGATCCGTCCGCGAGGCATGGTGCAGTGCCGTCAGCATCGAGCCACGGTGCAGGTAGGCGTTCAGGATGAGCACGAGCGGCGTCAGCGGTGGTGAATGGATCAAGAATTCCGCCGCCACGGCCCCGAGCGCGAACGTCGCCATTTCGTACCCGACAGCGTCTCGGTCGGGTAGCAGCCGCCGAATGCCGGGTCGATCGGATCGAAGCCTGAGGCTCACTAACACAAGGGCCAGATTCACAGCGCTGGCAACCATCGCCGCGAGACAAGTCATCGCTGTCGCGACCAACTGCCCATCGAGCCCGCTGGCTCTCGGAGCCAACTGCAGTACGCCGCGCGCCACGATAGCGGCGAGCATCAGCGTCGCACCGACGAAGACGACACGGTACGTCAGGCGCGTACGGCGGTGGCCTGGCGTCTCACGGATACGTTGGCCCAATGAATGCAGGTAGATCGCTGCGATAGCAGCGCTGGCCAGACCCGCCGGTACGACGAGCACGAGCGCGAACGCCCACACAGAAATTTGGTTGCTGAAGACTTTGCCGGTGCCGAGATAGCGCTTGCGCCGCTCCGCGCGCCCGGCACACTCGGCATACACGAGCGCGAAAGCGACGAGAATGCCACTGCGGACAAGATCTAAAGCCCTTACAGATTGCACTGTTACCAAGACAGCCGTTGTCAATGCGGCCGCAAGATCCGTTGCCAGCACAAATGCTCGTTCGCTTCGAACAGGCAACGATATGACTGCCTGAGCGGCTCGCAAGTTAACGCGGCGGATATCGCCGCGGCGCGAGGAGTAGGCAATCATGTGTGCGGACGCCCTCCCTGGTCGCCAAGCACATCACGCCGAAACGATTCTCGGGAGCGTCTGTTGCCCGCTGTGAGAACTCGCCACTGTCGGCAACGAACCGTACACCACTGTGGGGGAGGTGCACAGTTATGAATAAGGCTTGGGAGTCCTGATCGGTCTCGCTAGTCGGGCCCGAGCGAAAATCCTTCGCTCGGGCCCGCCCTAATTGATCTTCAAAATGGGCTGCATAGCGAGCGATTCGACGCAGAATAACCCGAAGATTGCGCTTGAGATTGATCATCAAATCGACCTCGATGAGTACCGGCTCGACCTGGCTCCGACTGTTCTCGCCGACTTGACTCATCGGTCATCCTTGATGGATGTGGCTCACAGGTGCACTTCCAGTCGCCCTCAGACGGCGCCGCTGGCAACGCAACGTCTGGCGTTGGCCCGTTCGGACGCCTCCGACCGTCCCTCCGACTGAACCGCCGACCTGGCTCGACGAAACGCGAGAGAAGTAACCGCGTCTACTCGTCGCGGACTCGGCGCCGACCCGCCTTGACCTCTGCGCGCCGGCGTTTGGTGTCCAGGCGGCTCTGCCGGGCCGCTCGCGATGGACGGGTGGCCCGGCGGTCGGCGACGGGGGCGAGTGCCGCTTGGACCAGCGCCGCAAGCCGCGCCCGCGCCGCCTGCCGGTTCCGCAGCTGGGAACGATGCTCGGACGCCGCAATGCTCAGCACTCCGTCGTGTAGGCGCGCGGCGAGGCGTTCAAGCAGCTGCTGTCGCTGCCCGTCCGACAGAGCCGCCGACTCGGCGACCGACCACGAAAGTTCCACACGGCTGTCGGCCGTGTTCACCGACTGGCCGCCCGGGCCGGACGAGCGGCTGAACCGCTCGCGCAACTCCTCAGCCGGGATCACGAGGCCATCCGGAAGGCCGCGAGCGGGGGGCAGCAACAGATCACCGGTCGCGTTGCGGCGTCCGCCGCCGGGGCCGCCGGGGCTGCTCGGCCCGGCCCCGGGTCCGCCCCCTGGCCGGCCGTTCGGCCCGCTTCCTGGCCCGCCGTTCGGGCCGCCGCCCGGTTCGTTCACCCCGCTGGTGCCCGTCAGGGCGCTGCGGGTGTGGCCTGGACCTCATGCATCCAAGCCACGACCTCGCGGGCATCCCGCGGCAGCGAATCGGACAGGTTGACCGCACCGGAGTCGGTCACCAGGATGTCGTCCTCGATGCGCACGCCGATACCGCGCAGCTCCGGCGGCACCGTGCGGTCATTGCTCTGGAAGTAAAGTCCCGGCTCCACCGTGAGCACGTAGCCGGCCCCGAGCGCTCCGTCACGGTAGGTCTCGTCGCGGG
>JAFAWL010000113.1 GCA_019241805.1 Actinomycetota bacterium | reverse complement strand
GGGGGTGGTTGCGAGGTGGCGCTGGCGGCCGACTTCCGGGTGAGCGCGGCCGACGCGACGTGGGGACAGCCCGAGATCCTGCTCGGCGTGATCCCCGGCGGCGGGGGAACGCAGCGACTAACCCGGCTGATCGGTCCGAGCCGGGCGAAGGACCTGCTCTACACCGGTCGTTTCGTCGACGCCGACGAGGCCCTCGCGATCGGGCTGGTGGATGTCGTGGTGCCCCCCGACGAAGTGCTCACGAAAGCGATCTCTATGGCGGAGAAGTTCGCGGCCGGGCCGCCATTGGCTCTCGCCGCCGCGAAGGCTGCCGTCGACAACGGTCTCGACGGCTCGCTGGATGCAGGTCTACGGCTGGAATCGCAGTTGTTCGCATCGCTGTTCGGCACCGACGATCGCAGGATCGGCATGCGCGCGTTCATCGACCGGACGTCGCCGACATTCACCGGCACGACCGATACGGGGGAGCAGTAGTGGGGCTGGTCGCCATGCTGTTCGACCTCGACGGCACGCTGTCCGACTCCGCGCCCGGCATACTCGGCTCGCTGCGGCACGCCCTACGCGTCAACGGGCTGCCGCCCCTGTCCGCCGAGCAGGAGCGAGAACTGCTCGGTCCGCCCTTCTACGAATCCCTACCGCCGATCGTGGGCGAGCAGCACGTCGCGGCGGTGATCGCCCGCTATCGCGAGTATTACGGTGCCACCGGCATGTTCGAGACCCGACGCTACGACGGTGTCGCGGAGGTGCTGGATTGGCTAGGAGAGCGCGACGTGACGCTGGCGGTCGCCACGAGCAAGCCCGAGCACTACGCCGGACCGATTGTCGAGCACCTTGGCTTCGCGGACCGGTTCGTGACCGTGTGCGGCGACACGTTAGACGGGGCGCGCGGCAACAAGGCCCTCGTCGTCGGCGAGGCGTTGAGCCGACTCGGCAACCCCGAACCGGGCAGCGTGCTGATGATCGGCGATCGGGAACATGACGTGCTCGGTGCTCGGGCTCATGGGGTTGCTTGTCTCGGCGCCGGTTGGGGTTACGGCACGGTCGACGAGCTCAGCGCCGCTGGCGCGTTGGCCCAGTTCACCGCCCCCGGCGACCTGCTAACCGCACTGCCGGGATTACTCGCCCGGCCGTGACGGCAGCCTGTGCCGTGCGCGGGCCGGGCGGGTTCTGGGCGCGGGCGGGCACGTGCGGAACAATGACCGCCGTGCCGACATCGCCCACGTCACCCGGCTCGTACGTGGGTACGGGCCCGTCGCGCCACCCGGCGAGGCTGCGGGCAGCCCGCGCCGCCCTCGCGGTCGTCCTGCTCGGCGCCGGCGTGATCTTCGGAGTCTTCTATCGGATCGCCGACGGGCGAGAGAACCACTCCTACAACCGGGGCGCGACGCCGCACTTCCCCGTGCATGTCACCCTCGGCAAGCAGTACGAACTTTCGACGCCCGGCGGCGGATCCGCGTTGGTGCGGCAGGGTCTCCTGGTGAGCACGATCCGATGCACGTGGAGCGGCAACGGCACGCAGTCCGACCTCGGCATCACCAGCCTGGCCGGACAGCGGACCGTGCACGCTTTCGCCACGTTCGTGGGGCCGACCACCGGGGCGGTCACGATCCGCTGCGAGGGCGTTCCGTCGTTGTTCGTCGACGACGCCGACGACGCCCGGGCCGACCCCGCCGGGCTGTTCGTGCTGTTGGCGACGATCGCGCTGACAGCCGGTGCCGCTCTCGGCTTGTCCGAGCTCTACCGGCGGGCCTCCACTCGATCGGTCGGCAGACCTTTCGGGGTAGCGTCGGGATCCGCACCGAGACACGCATCGCCGCTGGAGACGCCGCCCGAAGACAGGCAGTAAGAAGCCCCGGTCGCACGGGGGAGCGCCGGGGCTTGCTTACTCAGTGTGCCTGTACATCTACGTGGTGTCAAGCCCCTTTCCGAGACCGGACTCACTTTGCTACTCGTCGGTAACATAGGCACAATCGCAGCAACCGTCGCGCACCCGCCGCGACGCCTCGCCCCGCGTCGTTGCACGCGGGCGAGCTCGATCCGAGAGGCTCGTCCATGAACATCGTCGTGTTGGTCAAACAGGTTCCGGATACTGAGGGTGACCGCAAGCTCGACCCCTCCGACAGGACGATCGACCGCACCTCGGTCGACCCCGTGATCAACTACATCGACGAGTTCGCAATCGAAGAGGCGCTGCGCTTGAAGGAAGAGCATGGTGGCGACGTCACCATTCTCACCGTCGGCCCCGAACAGGCCACCGTCTCGATCCGCAAGGCCCTTTCGATGGGCGCCGACAAGGCCGTGCACGTCTGCGACGAGGCGCTGCACGGAGCCTGCGCCATCCAGACGGCCACCGTCATCGCCAAAGCCTTGGGCACTGTCGAATGGGATGTGGCGATCGCCGGATCCGAAGCGACCGACTCACGCATGTCGGTCGTTCCTGCGCTCGTCAGCGAGGTGCTCGGCGCGCCGCAGTTGTCCCAGGCGCGCAAGGTGAGCGTGGACGGTTCCACCGTCACGATCGAGCGGGTGACCGAGACCGGATTCGACCGCGTACAGGCGCCCACGCCGGTGGTCATCAGTGTCGTCGAGAAGATCAACGAGCCGCGCTATCCCTCCTTCAAGGGCATCATGGCAGCCAAGAACAAGCCCATCGAGGTGCTCGACACCGCCGCACTCGGTCTGGACGCCGGCACGCTGGGTTTGGTCAACGCCAGCACCGCGGTGGTGTCGTTCGAGGTCGCGCCGCCGCGCGCGGCCGGGCAGGTCGTCAAGGACGAAGGGGACGGCGGCGTGAAGATCGCCGACTACCTCGCGTCGAAGAAGCTCGTCTGAACGTGAGCGGAAAGAGTCGATACCCGTATGGCTGAGGTCCTCGTTCTCGTCGACGCGGTCGACGGCAAGGTCAAGAAATCCACGTTGGAGTTGTTGAGCGCGGCTCGCTCTCTCGGCGAACCGAGCGCCGTCGTCATCGGCGCCGATGCCGCCGCATTGGCCCGCGCCCTGGGCGAGTACGGCGCGGCCAGAATCTACGCCGTCGCCGGCGACGAGTACGGCCGGTACCTGGTCGCGCCGAAGGCCGAGGCGCTGGCCGCGGTGGTCGAGCAGTCCTCGCCCGCGGCCGTCCTCGTGTCGTCCACCCCGGAAAACAAGGAAGTTGCGGCCCGGCTCGCCTTCAAGATCGGTAGCGGCGTCCTTACCGACGCCGTGGGACTCTCGGGCGACGGGACGGCGACGCAGAGCATCTTCGGTGGATCGGTTACGGTCGAGTCGAAGGTGACCAGGGGCGTACCGGTTATCACGCTGCGGCCGAACGCGGTCGCCGCCGAACCTGCCGCCGGTGCCGCCGAGATCATCCCTGTCGAGGTGACCGTGTCGGACGCGGCCAAAGTCGCCACTGTGTCAGAGAGCGTTGTCGAGGCCAAGGGTTCGCGGCCGCAGCTCAGCGAGGCGTCGGTAGTGGTCTCGGGTGGTCGGGGGATCGGCAGCGCCGAGAACTTCGCCGTCGTGGAGAAGCTGGCCGATACGCTCGGCGCGGCCGTCGGCGCCTCTCGCGCCGTCGTCGACGCCGGGTGGGTGCCGCACACGATGCAGGTGGGTCAGACCGGGGTGACCGTGTCGCCGCAGCTCTACATCGCGGTCGGTATTTCCGGCGCCATCCAGCACCGGGCCGGCATGCAGACGGCGAAGACGATCGTCGCGATCAACAAGGATCCGGAGGCGCCCATCTTCGAGTTGGCCGACTTCGGCGTCGTGGGGGACCTGTTCACGGTGGCCCCGCAGCTAACCGAGGAACTGGCCAAGCGCAAGGGCTGACTCGACGACTGATCGCGAGTCGCTGGATCGGTTCGCACGACCGGTTTGACTACAACCCCACTGCAACTTGCATGCTGGCAGGGTGAGCTCGACCGCCGACGACCGCCGACCCAGCTCGGTCGCCGTGTCCGACAGCGTGCCTACGACGATCTTCGCCCCCGCCCTGCGCGTGACGACGAGCGGCATTCTGTTGATCGTCACGCTGATCGCCTTCGAGGCGATCGCGGTTGCCGCCGCGCTGCCAACCGCCGCCCGCGCCGTGCACGGCTTGAGCTCGTACGGCTGGGCGTTCACCGGTTTCCTGGTGGCCAACGTCGTCGGCATGGTCGCCTCAGGGCAGATCTGTGACGCCCGCGGCCCGCGGCTTCCACTGATCGGCGGCCTCGTCGCGTTCCTCGGCGGTCTGCTCACGTCCGGGACGGCCGCCCAGATGTGGCAACTGGTGCTCGGCCGGGTCGTGCAGGGGCTCGGCGGTGGCCTGCTCATCACCGCGATCTATGTGGTGATCGGTACGCGCTACCCCGGCGAGTTGTCGGCGAAGGTGTTCGCGGCTTTCGCCTCGGCCTGGGTACTGCCGTCATTGATCGGACCCCTGGCGGCGGGCACCTTGGCCGAACACGCCAGTTGGCGGTGGGTCTTTCTCGGGCTGGTGCCGTTCGTGCTCGTCGGTGCGGCCGCGCTGGTGCCGGCGCTTCGGGAGATCGGTCCGGCCGCGGCGGTCGAGGGCGCCCGCCTGTCCGCGCGCCGACTGGTCAGCGCATTCGCCACGGCGCTGGGCGTGGCCGCGCTCGAGAACGCCGGTCAGCATCGCTCGATCGTTGCTTACGTGCTCGGTGCCGCGGGCCTTCTTGCGGTGATCTGGGGGCTGCGCACCTTGCTGCCGACCGGAACCATTCGCGTCCGCCCGGGAGTCTCGGCCCCGGTGGCGTTGCGGGGACTGCTGGCCGGGGCGTTCTTCGGAGTCGACGCACTCCTGCCCCTCACGCTCACCCTGCAACACGACTACAGTCCGACGGCCGCGGCTGTGCCGCTCATGGTGGCCGGTCCCGCCTGGGCGATCGGCTCGTGGTGGCAGGGGCGGCCTCGCGTGGCCGAGACCGGGCGTCGCCATGTCATCCGCGCCGGTTTCCTGTTCGTCGGCCTCGGCGCAGTGCTCGTCGCGTTGGCCGCTCAACCGGATCTGCCCGGCGGGCTTGCCTACCTCGCCTGGTCGGTGGCCGGACTAGGCGCGGGCCTGGCCATGTCGAGTGTCTCGGTCTTACTGCTCGACTTCACGACACCGGCCGACCGCGGCTCCGACTCCGCCGCACTACAGATCGCCGACGTCGTCTCCAGCGCCGTCACGACCGGCATCGGCGGGGTGCTCATCGCCGCCGCCGCGAGCGGACTGCTCGGCTACACGGCCGCGTTCACCGCTCTCGATCTGACCATGGCCGCCCTCGCGGTCATCGGCGCGGCGCTCGCCAGCCGGGCCCGCTGCGCCACGTGCTGAGTCACGTCGCCCCGAGCGACTGAGTCACGTCGCCCCGAGCGACTGAGTCACCTCGCGGTGCGCGCCAGCCGCGCGACGATCTCCCGGCCGATCGGAATAGAGGAGGTGGCGGCGGGGGAGGGCGCGTTGCCGACGTGCAGCATTCGCCGCGTCTGCACGAACAGGAAGTCACTGACCAGCGAGCCGTCTCGTCGCACGGCCTGTGCGCGGATGCCGGCGGGGGCCCGCTGGAGGTCGGCCAGCGTCAGCGACGGACAGTATTTGCGGCACTGACGCAGATAGCCGCGCACGAACAGCGAGTCGCGCAGCTCGCGCGCTCCCGTGGCGACGTTGGCCCGCGCCAGCCGCCACATGCCGCCGAACCCGGCGATCTCGCGGGCATCCTTGGCGTTGAACGCGAAGCGGGTGTAGCCCTCTCGGGCCAGGCCGAGCACCGCGTTCGGTCCGACCGTGAGGCCGCCGTGGACGGTCGGTGTCAGGTGCACGCCCAAGAAAGGCAGATCCGGATCGGGGACCGGATAGATCATGCGGTGCACGAGGTCGGTGCGGGCGACCGTGAAGTACTCCCCCCGGAACGGGATGATCCGAAAATCGATGTCCAGGCCGGCCAGCCGGGCGACACGGTCGGACTGCAGGCCCGCACACGCCACCAGGCGGTCCGCCGACCAGGTCCGTCCGCCGGCCCCGACGTGCAC
>JAFAWL010000290.1 GCA_019241805.1 Actinomycetota bacterium | reverse complement strand
GCCGCAGCAGGAACTTCGACAGCAGCTCCGACTTCTCGACGCTGGCCGTGCCGACCAGCACCGGCTGGCCGGCCTCGTTGCGCTCGGAGATGTCGTCGACGACGGCGTCGAACTTGGCCTCTTCGGTCTTGTAGATCAGGTCGGACTGGTCGGTGCGGATCATCGGCTTGTTCGTCGGGATCGGGACGACGCCGAGCTTGTAGGTCTGGTGCAGCTCGGCCGCCTCGGTGGAGGCGGTACCGGTCATCCCGGCCAGCTTCTCGTAGAGCCGGAAGTAGTTCTGCAGGGTGATCGTGGCGAGCGTCTGGTTCTCGTCCTTGATCGGCACGCTCTCCTTGGCCTCGATGGCCTGGTGCATGCCCTCGTTGTAGCGGCGGCCGGCCAGCACGCGGCCGGTGAACTCGTCGACGATGAGCACCTCGCCGTTGCTGACGATGTACTGCTGGTCGCGGTGGAAGAGCTCCTTGGCCTTGAGCGCGTTGTTCAGGTAGCCGATCAGCGGGGTGTTGACCGCCTCGTACAGGTTGTCGATGCCGAGCTGGTCCTCGACGAACTCGACGCCCTCCTCGGTGATCGCGACCGTGCGCTTGGACTCCTCCACCTCGTAGTGGGTGTCCTTCTTCAGCAGCGGCGCGATCCGCGCGAACTCCTGGTACCACTTGGCGCTCTGCTCGGCCGGACCGCTGATGATCAGCGGCGTGCGCGCCTCGTCGATGAGGATCGAGTCGACCTCGTCGACGATCGCGTAGAAGTGCCCGCGCTGGACCAGATCGGCCTTGCTCCAGGCCATGTTGTCGCGCAGGTAGTCGAAGCCGAACTCGTTGTTCGTGCCGTGCGTGATGTCGCAGGCGTACATCTCGCGGCGCACCGCCGGGGTCTGGCCCGACAGGATCGTGCCGACCTTGAGGCCCAGGAAGTGGTGCACCCGGCCCATCCACTCGGCGTCGCGCTGGGCGAGGTAGTCGTTGGTGGTGACCACGTGGACGCCCTCGCCGGCCAGGGCGTTGAGGTAGGCAGGGAGGATGCCGGTGAGCGTCTTGCCCTCACCGGTCTTCATCTCCGCGACGTTGCCCAGGTGCAGGGCCGCACCGCCCATCAGCTGCACCTTGTAGTGGAACTGACCCAACGTGCGCCGGGCGGCCTCGCGAACGACCGCAAAAGCCTCGGGCAGGATGTCGTCGAGCGTCTCCCCGTCGCCGAGGCGTTCGCGGAAGGTGTCGGTGCACTCCCGCAGCTCGGCGTCGGTCAGCTCGACGTAGTCGCCCTCGAGCGTGTCGATGTGATCGGCGATCGTCGACAGCCGGCGGACCATCTTGCCTTCACCGGCGCGCAGCAACTTGGCTAGAACCACGGCGGCAATGGTACGGGTTTCGGCCCGGTGATCACGGATCGGTCACGACCACGGCCCCACGACGCCCCGGAACCGCGGCTTGCGGGTCTGGCATCCTCGACGGACGTGGGTATCTGGTGTGGGATCGAGCTGGACGATCTCCAGCTGCGCGGCGACGATCTACTGCTGCGTCCCTGGCGTTCGGGGGATGCCGCCGCGGTGCACGCGGCCGCCCAGGACCCGACGATGCACGAGTTCCTGCCACTGCCCGACCCGTACACGCTGCAGGTCGCCCGCAACTACGTCGAGGAGATCGGCGAGGAAGGACGAGGCTCGGGCACCGGGCTCGGCTGCGCGATCGCCGATCCGACCACCGGCGAACTGCTGGGTGCTTGCGTCCTGCGCCTACCGCACGCCGAGCGCGCCGTAGCCGAGATCGGTTACTGGGTCGCGGGTCCGGCCCGCGGGCGTGGTGTGGCGACCCGCGCGACGCGCCTGCTGGCCGAGTGGGGCTTGCGCAACGATCTACCTCGCATCCAAATCCTCTGCGCCGTGCACAACCTCGCCTCGATCAAGGTGGCGTTGGCGGCCGGCTTCCGCTACGAGGGCACGCACCGTGCTGCCGTGAGCCCGCATCGCGGGTGGGTCGCCGCGGCCAGCTTCGCGCGACTGCCCGACGACGACGGTAGGCCGCTGCCGCCCGCGTTCGCCCCGCTGCCGCCCGGCGGGCTGTCCGACGACGTGCTGTTGCTGCGGCCCGTCCAACCCGGCGACGCGGCCGCCCTGCACGACGAGGTCAGCGACCCGGTGAGCGTGAAGTGGGGAATTTTCGCCGGCACACCGACGCGTCATCAGACGGAGCAAATGGCACTGAGCGCCGGCCTGCAGTGGCTGGTCGGCCCGCACGCGCGCATGGTCATGGTCGAGCGGGCCTCCGGGCAAATCGCGGGTTCGCTCATGCTTCGCCGCACCGGGCCGCCAGACATCGCGATGGTCGGCTACGGCGTACGTCCCGCCTTTCGCGGACATCGCTACACAACCCGGGCGCTGCGCCTGGTGATCGAGTGGGCGTTCAACGGCGGCGGCATCGCCCGACTGGAGCTCGGAGCTAAGACAGGCAACGTCGCGTCGCAGAAGGCGGCGCTGGCCGCCGGCTTCGTGTCCGAGGGCATCCAGCGCGGACGACTGCGCAACCCGGACGGCACGTTCAGCGACGAGGCCGTGTTCGGGCTGGTCGACCCGGGATTCAGTCCGTCAACCGGATGATGCCGTAGTCGTAGGCATGCCGGCGATAAACAACGCTCGGCCGGCCGGAGTCCATGTCGGCGAAGAGGTAGAAGTCATGGCCGACCAGCTCCATCTCGAACAGCGCCTGATCGACAGTCATGGGCTTGCCGGGGTGCTCCTTCTCGCGCACGATCCGCCCGGGTCCGTCCTCCGCGTAATCCTCGCGTTCCTCGAGCAGCGTGTCGCCGGCGGCATCCGGTCCGGTTCCGTTCGAGGTCGCGGATGCCAGCGACGTGGGGGTCCGGCGGCCGTGATGAATCCGTCGACGATCGGCGGCGGTTCGGATGCGTCGTTCGAGTTTGTCGACGACGAGATCCAAGGCCTGATAGAAGTCGGCCGCGCACGCTTCGGCCCGGATGACCGGTCCCCGCGTCCGGCAGGTGATCTCGATGTGTTGGCAGCTGCCGTTCTGGCGGCGGTTCTTCTCGTGGTACAGCTCGACATCGGTACGACTTATCTTCTGGTCGTAGCGCTCGACCCGTGCGAGTTTCTCGGCCACGTGTTGCCGGAAATGCGCTGGAACCTCTACGTTGCGTCCCCGGACAACGACCTCGACGTGTCGCTCGCCA
>JAFAWL010000079.1 GCA_019241805.1 Actinomycetota bacterium | reverse complement strand
CCGCACGACGAATGCGGTGCAAGAAATCGCTGAGTCGCTCGGCGATCGATGCGTCGGTGTTTCGGATGAGGTTGGCGAGCACGCGCCGATCAGCAACATCATCAAAGCCGTGCACCGGGTCGAGGAGACGTCGGCCGACGTCATCATTTGCGTGGGTGGTGGGTCACTCACCGACTTCGGCAAGTTCGTCCAGCTCGGGGTGACGGTCGGCGCCAAGACTCGGGAAGAGCTGCTTGAGTGGCGGCAGATCAACCGGGCCGACCCAAAAGCGCCGATGCAGCCGCCTGAAAGTTTCGGACCGGCCAAGGTACGACAGATCGCGGTGCCCACGACGTTCTCAACCGCCGAGATTACGCCGGCCGGCACGCCGGTCGACGATGTCACCGGCGCGAAGGTGCTGTTCTCCGTCCGCTACGGCTCGCCCCGGGCAGTCGTGTACGACCCCGATATCGTTCGCTTCACGCCGTCGGCGTTGCTGGCCGCCACCGGTATTCGCGGCTTCGATCATGCGGTCAACAACGTCATCTCGGTCAGCCCGAACCCGCTCGGGTCGGAGCTGTCGAAGCGCTCCATCGCGTTGTTCGCGGAATACCTGCCCCGCGCGGCAGCGTCCGGTAGCGACCGAGTGGCGATTGCGCAGTGTCAACTGGCGAGCTGGATGGCCGCTATGGCCAATCTCGCGGCGCCCCACGGGTTCAGCCACACCTCCGTGCACGTCCTTGCACCATGGGCCAAGGCCGGTCACAGTGACGCCGCCTGCGTCATGCTTCTTGCGCAGGCGCGCTGGTTCTGCCAAGAACCGGACGAGGTGATGCAGAGCCTGTCGGTACTGCTCGGTCGGCCCGACGATCCGTTCGATGAGGTGGTGCTCGATCTGCTGCGGTCCATGAACCTGCCGACCTCCCTCAGGGATCTCGGCGTAGATCACCAACAGATCCCCGAGCTGGCTCAGCTGATGCTGGATCACCCATCCGTGACGAAGAACAATCGTCGACCGATCGCGACGATCGACGACCTCATCGCGGTACTGGAGTCGGTCGCGAAGTAGCAAACCGTCGGAGCCCGGGTAATCGCTTCGGTATCCGGCGTTCATCGGTCACGCGAGCTGGGTATGGGCAGAGCGGGCGACGCCCACACCGTGCGTGCCGAAGGACGGTTCCGGGTTGATCGATGACGAGTTCGCGGTTGTGACCGGCCGGCGTAGCACGTCGAGTCGGCCGTGACTGGCTTGCGGTCCCGTGCCCGCCGGGTGCTCGCTCTGAGCACGTGGGCGTTCGCGGTTTGGGTGCTCATCACGTGGACGGCGACCGCCGAGCAGCTCGTCACGGGCGGGATCGTCGCGCTCGCGACCGCCGTGGCTTTGTCTCCGTTTGGGGACGTCGTGCCGCCCTGGCGGTTGCTCGAGCCACGGCGGCTCATCCTGGTCCTTCGGCTGGGTATCAAGGCGCTTGGACGGATCGCCGTGGCCAACGCCCGATTAGCGGCGCGGATCTGGTCACCGCGTCGTCCGTTGCACAGTGGAATGGTCGTCGTACCCACGCGCGCGCGGACGGGCGGTGCATTGGCCGCAACCGGCCTGATCAGCTCGCTGATCGTCGACAACCAGATCGTGGACCTGGACCGGAGTGCGCACGAGTTGCAGTACCACGCCGTCGACGTTCCCGCCGGAACCGGGGCGGAGAAGGCCAAGCACATCAATGAGCCGGTCGAGCGCTTAATCGTTCCATTGACGGAGGTCCGATGATCGAGGACATCGACATCGCCGTGTGCATCGCCGAAATCGCAATAATCGGTGTGCTGCTGGTACGGCTGGTCAGGGGTCCGTCGGTGACGGATCGAATCGTCGCGTTGAACGTCATGTCGACCCAGGCCGCGATCGCGACGATGTTCTTCGCTGCGTTCGCTGATCGCCCGATCTATCTCGATCCCGCGATCTGGCTGTCGTCGTTCAGCTACCTGGGCGCGCTGGTCTGGGCGCGGCTGCTCGAACGGGGATTGTTGTGAGCGGCCACGCTGCCGAGCTGGCGGCAGTCATCGTCCTGGCCGGGCTCGGTGTGGCTGTCTCGTTCACCGGCGCGCTCGGCATCCTGCGGATGCCCGATGTATACACGCGGATCCAGTGCTCGTCGAAGATAATAACGATGGGCGCGTTGCCGTTGCTTATAGCCCTCGTCGTGGCCCAAGGGCCGATGACGACATACGGCAGCCGGGCGCTCATCGTGGCCGGGCTGCTGGTCATCGTCAATCCGGCGGCATCACATGCCCTCGCGCGGGCCGCGTACAAGACCGGCGTTCCGATGTGGCGTGGTGCGGTAGCCGACGAGCCTCGGCAACGACGTAACACGCCGACGGAGGAGGGCAAGCCGGAGTCGCAGGAGGAGCGATGACGTCGTTCTGGGTGCTGGACTACATCTGCCTGGCCGCCGTCGTGGCCGCCGCCGTCGTCGTCGTGCTCATGCGGAACCTCAACGGTGCGGTGATGGCCCTATCGGCGACGGGTACCGTCTTGACGGTTCTTTTCGTGGTCTTGGGCGCCCCGGACGTCGCGCACTCCGAGGTCGTCGTCGGCGCGATCGCGCTGCCGGTGCTGTACCTCATCGCCATCGGCAAGATCCGCACCGACGTTACCGATCACGGTGAGCTCGGAGAGTCGGAAGAGGCCGATGACTGACGCCGCGGACGCTCCGGTAGAACCAGTGGCGAGCGCAGACCGACACCGACCGCTCATCGGCGTGGTGATCGTCGGTGCATTCGCGGCAGTCTTGGCCATCGGCCTGTGCGCGCTGCCTCGCGAGCGAGCCGAGCTCCCCGCGATTGCCCGCGAAGCGATGACAATCGCACTCCCCCAGTGGGGCACCACCGAACCCGTGAACGAGATCGTCTACGGCAGTCGAGGGTTCGACACATTCGGGGAGACGTTCCTGTTGCTGGCCGCCGTTGTCTCCGTGATGACGCTGGGGCGTCAACGCGAGACCCGGAACGAGTACGTCGGCGAGGCGAGCGCCGGACTGGCCGAACAGCAGCGCGACGATCCTCACAGCCGTACGGACAGCGAGGAAGGCGAGGCGCGGCAGGCCGAGGAACGCGAGCAGGACGACAGTTCGACCACCGATCAGGAATCCCGCGAACCGGAGGCCGCCCCGGACGATGCCGATGACGACCCGCTCGGCCAACCGGCGCCCGAGCGCGCCGCCGGCATGACCGTTATCGTGCGGGTCGCGGCGCGCACGGCGGCCGTACCACTCAGCGTGGCCGCCATTTATCTCGCGGCGTGGGGTTACTCGCCCGGCGGCGGTTTTCCCGCCGGAGCCGCTTTGGCCGGAGTGATTCTGCTTCTCTACACCGCGCTGGGCCACCGGGCCGTGGGGAAGGTCGTTCGTCCGACCGTGCTCGAGCCGCTGGAGTTATTCGGCGCGGCCGCAATCATCGCCGTCGGTGTGATCGGTCTGCTGCGTCGGGGATCACTGTTCGCCAACTGGGTTCGACTGGCCGAGCCGGAAACTATCCGCTCCGGCGGCACATTGCAGCTATTCTCGGCCGGCGAACTGATCGAGGTCGGCACCGGCCTCACGATCGCGATCTTCGCTCTGCTCGGCACGGAACATGATTGGACGCCCGATGAGTCAGGCGGCGACCAATCGTCCGACGGGTCCGACCGGTCCGACGGGTCCGACGGGTCCGATGCGTCCCAACCGTCCGGTGGTCACCGGCAGGGGGGCGGCTCGTGATCGTTGCCAACTACCTGGTGGCCGGCGCGGTGCTGTGTCTCGGGCTGTTCACCGTCCTCACCCAACGCAATCTGATCAAAATCGTGCTCGGCCTGTCGCTGATGGAGTCCTCGACCTATCTGCTGCTGGTGTCACTGGCATACCGGCATGGTTCGACCGCGCCTGTCCTGCTGTCGCCGCCGAAGGGCGAGGGTCAGACAGCACTCGCTCATGGGAACGTGGCTGATCCGGTATTGCAGAACTTCTGCCTGACCGCGATCGTCATCGGGGTAGCCATTACGGCCGTCTTCCTGACCGTCGTCGTGCGGCTGGCGCAGCACTACCGCAGCATCGACGCGGATGACATTCGCGACCTGCGTGGCTGACCGGGCTCATGACCGTCGACCAGGCGTTGCCGCTGCCAGTGGTGTTTCCCCTCGCCGGTGCGGTGCTCAGTCCGCTCGCCGCTCGCCTGCATCGGCGCCTTGCGCTGATCGTCGGCATGATTGCGCTGGGAGCGTCAGCAGCAATTTTGATGGTGATCGGAAACCGCGTCTACGCCGGCAACGGTCGGTTCGTCACTCACTTCTTCTCAAACCAACGCCCGATCAAAGGCTCCGCGCTCGGCATTGCGTTCACTGCCGATCCATTCGGGCTGACGTTCGCGCTGCTGGCCGCAACTGTCGGCCTGTTGCTGATGCTGTCGGCCTTGTCGGAACTCGGCGGACTCGGCTCGCGGGAACTGGGCGGCCT
>JAFAWL010000164.1 GCA_019241805.1 Actinomycetota bacterium | reverse complement strand
ACGTGGAACGCGGCCGTGCCGGCCGGCCAGTACGCCGAGCACTCCGCGCCGGTGATCGTGCGCCACGGGAACGCCGCGCCCGCCAGGTGCAGACTCTGCGCACGTTCCTTGGCCGCCGGGAGGCAGTCCGCGCGCCAGCGCAGCGCGTCGGCCGCCGCCGGCGGGGCGGTGGCACTCAGGAGCGGAAGGACGAACATCTCGGTGTCCCAGAACGCGTGCCCGTCGTAGCCGGTGCCGGTCAGTCCCTTGGCCGGGATCGCGCGCTGTTCGGCCCGGGCCGCGGCTTGGAAGGCGTGGAACAGGCCGAAGCGCACCGCCTGCTGAATCTCGACCGGCCCGTCGATCTCGACGTCGGCGCCGGCCCAGAACCGGTCGAGGATCGTGCGCTGCTCGTCCGCCAGTTGCTCCCACCCGCTGCGACCGGCGCTGAGCAGGGCCGCAGTCACCTGGTCGCGGATCGCCGGCTGCGAACGTTGGCTGGACCAGCCGTAGGCGACCAGCTTCGTGAGGGTCAGCGTCTGCTCAGGGGCCAGCGTGGTCGAGATGTTGACCCGCGCCCAGTTGTCGAAGGCGATGGTGTCCTTGCCCCAGTCGGAAGGGCAGTCGACGACGTGATCCATCGCGGCGGCCAACATCAGCTTGCTGCGCCGGGTGCGATGCATAAGGACCGCCCGCAGTTCACGGGCGTCGTTCTCCACCGGCTCCAACGCGTTCTCGACGACGGCGGACACCCGCGGATCACCCGATCGGGGCGGCGCCGGTTCGTTCGCGACCATTTCCGACTGCACGACGACACGGGTCGACTCGTCAAGGGAGCGGACCGAATAGCGGATGGCGACGATCGAGCGCTGGCTCAACGAGACCATGCGAACGGTGTCCAGTGCGATGCGCTTGCCCGAGGGTGAACGCCAGATCGCGTGCCGACGCAGTGTCCCCGCTCGCAGGTCGAGTACTCGTTCGTGTTCGAGTAGTTCGCCGTAGCGCACGTCGAGCGGTTCGTCGTCGACGAGCAGTCGCATCACCTTGCCGTTCGTGACGTTCAGCACGGTCTGGCCGGACTCGGGAAAGCCGTAGCCGGGCTCCGCGTACGGCAGCGGCCGCAACTCGTAGAACGAGTTCAGATAGGTGCCCGGCAGACCGGCCGGATCGCCCTCGTCGAGGTTTCCCCGCAACCCGATGTGACCGTTGGATAAAGCGAAGACCGACTCGGCTTGGGCCAGGCGGTCGAGATCGAGGCCGTCCTCGCGTACCTGCCAGGGTTCGGCGGGAAACAACGCTTGGTTGATCACAACAGCGCTCCCAGGTCATCGACGACGACATCGGCGCCGTGGGCGGTCAGGGCCGATGCGTGGGCCTCGTCAAGACGGTTCACCCCGATGACGTAACCGAAATGGCCGGCCCGTCCGGCGGCCACCCCGGCGGTCGCATCCTCGAAGACCGCGGCCGCGGCCGGGTCGACGCCGGCCAGTTCAGCGCCGGCGAGGAAGGAGTCGGGCGCGGGTTTACCGGGCAGGTGTCGCTCGCGCAGGGTGTTGCCGTCGATCCGGCCCTCGACGAGCGCGTCGAGTCCGGTGACCCGCAGCACCTGCTCGGTGTTGGCGCTGGACGACACGACGATCCGGCGCAGGCCGACCGCGCTTGCTCGTTCGAGGAAGCGGCGCGACCCGGGAAACACGTGCACGCCGTCGCGCTCGATCAGCTGCTCGAGCCGGGCGTTCTTGGCGGCCGCGATCGCGGTCACGGTCTCGCCTTCGACCGAGGAGTCGGCCGCGTTGTCGGCCGCGCCGTCGGCCGAGGATTCGGCCGCGTTTTCGGCCTTGTTGTCGGCCGCGTTGTCGGCTTTGCTGTCGGCCGGACTGCCCTCCGACAGCGGAATGTCGCGGGACCGGAAGAAGTCCCGTACACCGTCCTCGCGCGGCTTGCCGTCGACATAGTCGTCGTAGTCCTGCTCGGTGAACGGTCGGGCGCCGTGCCGGGCCAGTATCGGATCGAAGGTGGCCTTCCACGCCGCGCGATGCACGGAGGCGGTGTCGGTCAACACCCCGTCCAGATCGAACAGGCACGCGCGGATCGGGTCGGGCAGCCACAGCACGTTCACCAGCTTCCCCCAGTCGCGCAGGACCCAATCTGGGCGACGTACGGTGGGTTCCGGGGGAAGTCGCCGTCGGAGTCGGTCCGACGGCGATCGTTACGCACCGGGCAACCGCCGAGGCCGCGGTGCTCATTGACAGTCGGGAGCATCGTGATCAGCGACCACCTCGTCCGGGCTGCGACTTCGCTCGTGCGCTGCGGCGGGTCGCGTTCCACCTCGGCGGCGCGACTCACCGTGGCGCTGCCGTCCGCCCCGGACCATCGACGCGTCGCCCCTACCCCGGTCGCTCGTTACTTTCCGGCCGACACATCGGACTGTCCGACCTTCGTCGGCGACAGCGAGTGGCATCCCTTGGTCGACGGCGCCGAGTATTTACGCGAGCTCGACGCCGCATTGCGCGGTCTGCGTTCCGGCGACAGCGTGCAGATGTGCGGTCTGGCCGTCGACCCGACGGTGGATCTGGCCGGGCGGCCTGCCGGCGATCCGCAGCATGACTCCCTGGCCGAGCGGTTGGCCACGCTCGCCGCGGCCGGCGTCACCGTGCGCATCATGATGGCGGCGCGGGTGATCGCATCGCGGTTGCCGGGCCCGGCGCTGGGTGGGTTTCGTACCAACGTGCAGCGCGCGAGCGCGTTCCGCACCGCTCGACCGGCCGGCCTCACGGCCGGGGCGCCGCCGCCTCTGCATGCGAGCGTCCTGCTCGACTACTCCGGAGCGCTGGTCGGCTCCAACCACGCCAAGGTCGTCGTGGTGGTCCGCTCAGGCGTCGCCACAGCCTTCGTCGGCGGCATCGACCTGGTCGGGCACCGGCTCGACGCGCAACCGCACAACCGCATGTCACTGAGCAACCGACGCTGGGGTTGGCACGACGCGGCCGTTCGCCTGCGCGGGCCGGCCGCGGCCCGCGTCTCGGACGTGCTCGGGCAGCGCTGGCAGGAAGCCGCCACCCTGCCGGCCAAGCTCTACCCGCGCCGGGATCCGGCTCGGCTGGTGGCATTGAACCCGCCGGTCGAACGCATCACGCCGATCGTCCTGCCGGCGCAACCGGCCGTGCCCGCCGGTGACACCGCCGTGCGCATTCTGCGCTCGATCTATGAACACAAGGTCGATTCGTTCCTACCGTTTCGTCGCCGGGAATGGGACGCACTGCCGCCGGCCGGCGTTCACGAGGTCTACGAGACCTTGCGGGACGCGATCGAGGCGGCCGGCCAGTACGTCTACGTCGAGGATCAGTACCTGCAGGAGTGGCCGGGCGGTCGGCGCCGCTTCGAGCTCTATCCGCAGATGGTCGCCGCAGCCCGTCGCGGCGTCAAGGTGGTGCTGGTCGGTTCCGGTGTGCGGGACCCAGAGGATCCGGGGCTGCACTGGCGCCCGATCAACCGGCGCGTGAACCGGCATCTGCGCCGTCGACTGCTGGCCGAGCTGTCGCCGGCCGACCGACGAAACGTCGTCGTCTACCGCGTCGACCATCTCACCGTGCACAGCAAGCTCGTGCTCGTCGACGACCAGTTCGCCTGCATCGGCTCGGCCAACCTCTTCAGCCGGTCCATGAGCGGTGTCGACAGCGAAGTGAGCACAGCCGTGGCCACGTCCGCCTCGCTCGTGCGTGATCTTCGAGTGCGCGTCTGGGCCGAACACCTGCGCACCTCGGTCACCGACGAGTTGCGGCCGGCACTCGAGGACCTCACGACGGCGCTGGGAATCTGGGATCCGGGCTGGCGGCGCGCCGGCGCGCCCACGTCGCTGTGGCGGGCGGTCGGCCAACCGGCCGGTTTCGCCCCGACCGAATCGGTGCTCCGGCGGGTGCCCTCCGGTCGGTGAGCGCGCCCGGGCCGCCCACGAGAATCGATCAATCCGTCGTGACGATGCGGTGCGTGAATGCGTACCGCACCGCCTCGGCCCGGTCGCGCAACCCGGCCTTGGTGAACAGATTGTTGATGTGCGTCTTCACGGTCGCTTCGCTGACGAACAAGCGTTGCGCGATCGCCCGGTCGGACAGTCCTTCCCCGATGAGGGCGAGGACCTCGCGCTCGCGGGGAGTCAGATCGCCCACGACATAGGGCACGGGCGCGGTCGCCACGGCGGCGGTCGCCGAGAGCGCACCCGCCCGCACCAGCGCGTGCCGCCCGTCCCCGCGCATCCGGGTGAACAGGCCGCCGGCGATGCCCAGTGCCGCGCAGCTGAATCGGATGGTCAATGAAGCCCGAGCAACCGATCGGTCTCGACGTCTGTCCGGCCGTCGAAAAAGCGGTCGAGCACGTCCGTGAACACCGTCTCGGTGGGCGCGGCCCGGTGAAATAGCGTCATGCACGAGCGCAGTTTCATCGCATCGATAGTGCCGAAGATCTCGTACGCGTCGCGTCCTTCGGCATCGGCGACGATTTGGGCGCAGCGGCGCAGGCGTTCGCCCAGCACCGGATGGGCCAGATAGGCGCGCGCTTCGGCTAAAGAGCCGACTGCGTACCGCTGCGCCATCGCGCTACGTCCGAGCCCGGCCAACTGAGGGAACACGAACCACATCCAATGACTGCGTTTGGCGCCGTGCGGCAGTTCGTCCACCGCGCGCCGAAAGGTATCGCCGCTGTCTTGCGCTTCGATGAACCGCTCGAGGTCCTCGCCGTCGTCCATACCGGCATCCTTCCCTTGACGCCGCCTCCGTCGGCTAGAGTCCGGGCCGGAGCGCCGGGACGGCTGATCGGCAGACCTCTACCGGAGGTGACGTGTCGGAGACATACGCCTTCGGTGCGGCGGTCGCGGCGGTCTCCGGGGTCGGACTCCTGGCCCTGCTCTCCAATCGCCTGACCGAGCGCATTCGCGTGCCCGCGCCGCTGCTTTTGCTCGTTGTCGCCGCGGTCGTGGTCGCGATCATCCCGGACCTTCATGCGCCGCCCGACAACGTGGTTGAACGGCTGGTGAGCATCGCGCTGGCGCTCATCCTGTTCGACGGCGGGTTGCACATGGGATGGGTCCGGTTCCGGTCCGCGCTCGTCCCGATCGCGGTCGTCGGTGTGGCGGGCACCTTTCTCACCACCGCCGGTGCGGCGCTTTTTCTGCACCTCGCGGTGGGGCTGTCGTGGTACCCGTCCTTGCTGGTCGCGGCAGCCGTCGCCCCCACCGATCCGGCAGTGGTCTTCTCGGTCCTCGGTCGCCGCGAGATCGCCGGACGCAGCGCGACCATCCTCGAAGGCGAGTCCGGCGCGAACGACCCGGTCGGCATCGCCCTGATGTCGAGTTTGATCAGCGCGGAAAGCCTGGGTGCCGGGCCCTTCGCTCACGTCATCGGCCAGTTCGTCCTGCAGATGGCGATCGGGGGCGCCTTGGGGGTCATCGGCGGCCTCGGCCTGCGTTGGTTCGTCCGCGCGGTGCCGCTGCCGAACGCCGGGCTTCACCCACTGCGAACGCTCGCGTGCGCGCTGATCCTGTTCGGCCTGGGCACCTTCGCCCACGGATCTGGATTCCTGGCCGTTTTCCTGGCCGGCATCCTGCTCGGCGACACGCCGGCGCCGTACGAGCGGGAGGTCCGCCAGTTCCATGCCGCGCTCGCCAGCCTGGGCGAGATCGTGGCCTTCGTCGTGCTCGGGCTCACCGTGGACCTGGACGTGCTCGGGCACCTCGACGTCTGGCTGCCGGGCCTCGCGCTCGCGGTCGTAGTGGCGATCCTCGTGCGACCGATCGCGGTCGGACTATCTCTGATCTCCGCCCAGCTGACAAGTGCCGAGCGAAACTTCGTTCTGTTCGCCGGCCTCAAGGGTGCGGTACCGATCCTGCTCGGCGCCTCGATCGTCGCGGCTCACGTCCCCGATGCCTCACAGCTCTACGGAATCGTAATCATCGTCGTGGTCGCGTCGGTGCTCGTGCAGGGAAGTTTCACGCCCGCGGTCGCGACCTGGCTGCACCTGCCGGTCCGCCTGGTCGAACCTGAGCCATGGGCGGTCGGGCTGCGACTGCGAGACGAACCCGACAACACTCATCGGTTCCTGGTCGAACCCGGCTCGGTTGCCGAGGGTCGACGGCTCGACGACCTCGACGACCTGCCCGACGGAGCCCGACTCGCGTTAGTGGTACGCGACGGTCACGTGCGCGGTGTGGACGCCTCGACCCGGCTGATCGCGGGTGATCAGATCTTGGTGGTCGCCGAACCGGAACACGCGTCCGAGCTGCGAGCGATCTTCTGCGCTTGACCGTAGGAGCGAGCTGCTAGCGCGCGATGGCCAGATCGGCCCACACCTGCTTGCCCGGGTCCGCCGCCGCGATTCCCCAACCCAGACTGAGAGCTTGAACCAGAGCAAGTCCCCGACCGTGCACGTCGTCGGGCTGGGCCTCGAGCACCTGCGGGGTGCCCGGAGCGTCATCGGTCACCCGCACCCGTACGCCACGGCCGCTCGGCGCCACCTCCAAAGTGACGCCGTTACCGCCGGCACGAACCGAATTGGTAACCAACTCGCTGATAACCACTTCGGCGTCAGCCAGCAGATCAGGATCCAGCATCGAGCGATCAACCTGGTGGCGTACCTGAGCCCGGAACCAGCGGCGAGCCTGGGCGGCTGCGTGCACGTCACTTGCGAGATGCGTGCTGGCGGGCAAGCCCATGACCGGTGACTCCATCCGTTCGTCGTCCATGTATCCGCCTGAGCAAATGGTGCCCGATCAGTGAGATTCCAAAACCCAGCCGACTCTCTCAGGTCCGCTCGGACACCACCGTGGGCTTCGGCGCACCGGAACGACTCGGCCGATCCGTCCGATCGAACTACCCTCGACAACGCAGCCGATGGCCGAGAAGTGCGAACAGGAGGGCAGTCATGGCCGGTGACAACAACCCCGAGGCCGACCCGGATCGACCCGACCTCGACCGGGTCGACCGGTGTGAACAGCAGCCGTCCGAGGACGAGGCGAGCACCCTTCGCGCCCGTACGGCCGCAGCCACCGAGAAGGCCCGCGAAGCGGTCGAGTCAGCCGCGACGGGCGCCAAGGACGTAGCCGTCGGCGCGTTCGACGCGGTGATCGAGGCCCTGGACAGCCTGGGTAAGCGTCGTGACTGAGCGGCGATATGAGCTGATCACGCTGCCGTGATCTAGGCCTCCGCCGGCGAACCCGGCCGACGCCCGCTTGTAATCTGCAGTCATGCCAACTCCTGTGAACGTGACCGTGACCGGGGCCGCCGGACAGATCGGCTACTCGCTGCTGTTCCGCATTGGCTCCGGCCAGCTGCTCGGCCCCGACACCCCGCTGCGGCTGCGACTGCTGGAGATCCCGGCCGCGGTCAAGGCCGCCGCGGGAACCGCGATGGAACTGGACGACTGTGCATTCCCGCTGCTGGCCGGCATCGACGTCACCGACGACCTCAAGACGGCCTTCGACGGCGCCGACGTGGCCTTGCTAGTCGGTGCCCGCCCCCGGACGGCCGGAATGGAACGCGGCGACCTGCTCGAGGCCAACGGCGGGATCTTCGGCCCGCAGGGCAAGGCGATCAACGATCACGCCGCTGGCGACATCAAGGTCCTGGTCGTCGGAAATCCGGCCAACACGAACGCGCTCATCGCCCAGCGCAACGCACCCGACGTCCCGGCCGAACGATTCACCGCGATGACCCGGCTCGACCACAACCGGGCGGTGTCGCAGCTCGCCGCCAAGCTTCACGTGCCGGTCAGCGAGATCCAACGGATGACCATCTGGGGCAACCACTCGGCCACCCAGTACCCGGACCTTTACACGACGCAGGTCAACGGCAAGAGCGCCGCCGAGCAGGTTGAGGAGTCCTGGTACAAGGAAACGTTCATCCCGACCGTGGCCAAGCGTGGCGCCGCGATCATCGAGGCACGCGGCGCGTCCTCGGCGGCGTCGGCGGCCAACGCCGCGGTCGATCACGTCTACGACTGGGTCAACGGTACGGACTGGACCTCGTCCTCGGTGGTCTCGGACGGTTCCTACGGGGTGCCGGAAGGGCTGATCAGTTCCTTCCCGTGCCGCGCGACCGGCGGCAAGTGGGAAATCATCCAGGGCGTCGACATCAACGACTTCTCCCGCACCCGCATCGACGCCTCGGTGCAGGAACTGGGCGAGGAGCGAAGCGCGGTCGAATCGCTCGGTTTGATCTGAGCGGGGCCCAGCCGATAGCGGAGACCGCGGTTCTTCGGGCGATTGAACACCGCGCACGCTGCTGAGCAGTAGAGACGGCCGGTCCCGAGGGGTCCGGCCGTCTCGTCGTCTTGCCGCGCAAGTAATCAGCGGTGGTGGGCGGCACTGTCGAGCAGGTGGCTGCCGGCTCGGCCCATGAACAGTTGGCGGATCGGGGCCGGTAGGCGGTCGAGGGCGTGCAGCACGGTGTGGGAGGGGATGCGGCCGGTCAGTTCGAGGATGACGGCGGCGATGAGTAGGCCGGTGGTGGCCAGGGTGATGGTCCACACGGGCCGGGGGCCGCGGGTCAGGCGACGGCGGGCGGTCGGAAGGCTCAAGGTCGTCATGATTGCGGTCCTCGCGGCTGGGGTTTGTGTTGCTATGAGGTTCGGTCATGGCGGGCCTGGTTCCGGTCGGGTCGCTGGGTGATCGTGGAGGTGACCGGCACGTCCACCAACCGACCGACAGTGCCTACCACTGCCGCCGGTCGACGTCGCTCGGATCTCGATTGCCTCGACCGGCTCGCCAGACTTGAAGGGCATTGTGGTCGGCGGACGAGGTGACGGTGGACTGGACCCTGGTGCGGTGGTTGTGCGTCGGCTCGGTCCCCGCCGCGTTCTGCGGGGCACTCATCGCGCGGTCGCTCGGGCACGGCGTCAACTCGTTCGTCTCGCACGCGCTCGGCGCGCAGCTGTCCTCGCTGCTACCGGGTGCATTGATCCGACGCGCCTTGGCGTTCGTCCTGCTCGCCTCGGCGATGAAGACGCTCGGGGCCAGCAACCTCACGACGGGCATCGTCTTGCTGAGCGTGCTCGTATTGGCCGATCCCGTCCGGATGGTTCTCCGGCGGCTGCACGGTTTCCCGGCCTGGCCTCGCCACGAGCAGCGCGAGGAATCAGTGGTCGGCGCCGGCTGACTGGTCGCGAGGCGAGGCCGAGTCGGACCGCGAGCCGGCTCGAACCCACCCGCCGATCAACGGCGGTTCGGCTTCCGGGTCGCCGGCATGTCCCAAGCAGATGATCATTTGCGCCGACACGTCGGGGTCCAGGCCCAGCAGTCGATCGGCGGCGACCCGACTGAACGACGTCACGGGGCACGCGGCCAGCCCGAGGGCATGGGCGGCGAGCAGCATGGTTGCCGCAGTCGTACCCACGTCGATGAATAACCCCGCAGTTTCGCGGCGAAAGCCGAACTGCTCCGCCCGCCCGAAGTCGATGCAGACCACGGCCGCCGCTGTCGGTCGCGCGATCATTCCCGGCGCGATCATCCGTAGTAGCCGTAGGTGGCGCGCGTCGTCGATCGCGAGCACCGGTTGCAGCCGCCGGTTGCCGGCGTTGGGCGCGTAGCGCGCCGACCGGACGACCTGTTCGAGCTGCGCCGGATCGACCGGCTGCATCGACATCGACCGGGTCACCCGCCGCGACCGGATGGCCTCGTAGACCTCGCCCCCGAGCATGCTCACACCGCTCCCGTCCTCGGCTCGGGGTCGAGCGCGAGCAGGCAGTCGGCCACCGCCCGACACGCGTCGTCGACCGCGGCTACGTATCCCGCGCGGTCGCCGCGGGGCACCGCGGTCGACGGGAGGCTTTCGACGGCCTCGATCAGGCGGCCGAGCGGTCCGGGCTCGACGGGGGCGAGCATGTCGGTCAGTCGCCGGGCGCCGGCCATCAATCTCAGCGGCGCGTATTCGGCCGCCTCGTCGAGCTGGGTCCGCGCGGCGGTCACGAGGAAGGCGACGATCTCTACCAGGGCCAGGCGGGATACGGCGAGATCGTCCGACGAGAAGGACGCGGCACCGGTTGCGGACGAATGGGAGCAGGACGCAGTCACAGGATGCATTCTCGACCTAGTCCCCAGAACGCGGCCACGTGTCGTTGATCGGCGCCGCAGCAGCGCCGAAGATCGACGGGCGCGGGAATTGTCGAGCCAGCGCTTGCCCGCGACCCCACCATCGCTACCTGGCGATGCTGCGGTCGCGCCGCTCCCGTCTAGTGGGGCCGATCGCGAGCGTCAGAGCGAGGATGGCCGTGGCCGCACTGACGAACACGGCCGTGCCGTAGGCGTGGGCATAGTCGACAGCACGGGCTGAGCCGGATGCGTTGGTGGTCGACAACCGGCCGTAATAGACGGCCGTCAGGGCGGCGGCACCCAGGGCCGCGCCCATCCGCTGGATCGTGTACATCATGCCGCCGGCGGTCGAGCCACCGGCGACGTCGACGTCCCGCAGCGACAGGGCTTGGTTGGGCGTGATGACGCTGCCGCCCCCGATGCCGGCGATGAACAGGGCCGGACAGAGCATGAGCGCAACCGCTGCCTCGGAGGTGTGCCCGGTCGAGATCATTACGATCGTGGCGCCCAGGGAGGTGCCGAGCGCCACGGTGCTCAGGGCCACGACGAGCACCATCCGCCCACGTCGGGTGACGTGCCGCCCGGCGATCACAGCGCCGCTGGCGACCCCGATCGCGGAGCTCGTCGCCGTGGCCCCCGATTCGAGCGGGCTGAAGCCGAGTCCGTCCTGAAGGAACAGCGACAGGACCAGACCGCTGCCGGACAGACCGAAGAAGTAGACGAAGGCGAGAGCGAGCCCGTCGCGATAGCTGCTGACCCGGAACAGGCTCGTGTCGATGAGCGGATAGCCCCGGCGGCGGGCGGGACCGCGCTCCCAGCGAAGAAACAGCGTCAGCAGGGCGAATGCCGGTACGAGCAGCACGAGCCGATCCAGACGACGGTCGGAGTCGTATTCCACGATCGGGAACAGCAAAAGGAACAACCCGGTCGTGAGCATCGTGACGCCGAGCAGGTCCAGCGGACGCGGCGTCCGGTTCTTGCGGTCGCGGGGCACATCGCGGGCGGCGAGCAAGAAGGCGGTCAGACCGATCGGCACGTTCATCAGGAAGGTGATGCGCCAACCCCAGTCTTGACCGCCGAGGCTGATGATCAGGCCTCCGATCACCGGGCCGAGCGAGGACGCCACGCCGATGTTGAGGCCGAGGAACCCGAAGGCGCGCGGCCGTTCCTCGGGCGAGAAGAGCTGTTGTACGAATCCGGACACCTGAGGATTGATCATTCCGCCGGCCAGGCCCTGGATCACACGACCGGCGATCAGCACACCGGGCGTGGGTGCGAGCCCGGACAGCAGGCTGGCCGCGACGAACCCGCCCGTTCCGACGAGCAGCATGAGGCGACGCCCGCGATCATCGCCCAACCGGCCACCGATGATGGGAACGATGCTGAACGTCAACGCGTACCCGGAAACCACCCATTGCTGGTCGGTCGCGTCGGCGTGCAGGCTCGCCCCGATCGAGGGCAGCGCGACGTTGACGATCGTGCCGTCGAGCAGCGCCATGAACTGCGCGGACAAGCAGACGGCGAGTATGAACCATCGGCGCGGGTTGTTGTGCTCCGGATCCGAGGTGGAGG
>JAFAWL010000172.1 GCA_019241805.1 Actinomycetota bacterium | reverse complement strand
AGCAGTTCACTGACCGGTACGCCATAAAACTCGGCGAGATCGGCCAGGCGCTGTACGGAGACCGCGCGGTCGCCGCGTTCGTAGGATCCGACCACAACCGCTTTCCAGCGACCGCCGGACTTGCGTTCGACGCCATGCAACGAGAGGTGCTGCTGGGCTCGGATGGAGCGCAGCCGGGCCCCGAGGGCCTTTGCGTACTCGCGGCTGGAGGCACTCTCGTCGGCTTCGTCCTCCGGCCCGTTTTCGAGGCTCATGTGTGATTCATCCTCGTTTCGATTCCCGTAAAGCTGCACTTACCCTAGGTGGCGACGGTAACCCTTCGTGACCAATACGTCAATGGGAACGCGCGGGCGGCGCGCGCTTCGCCATCTGGTCAGGGCCGCGAAGATCCATTCGGCCGCGGTGTTTCGCCGAGTCAGAGCCCGCGTCACCCGCTCGCCTTCGTGTGATTACGCAGGGTCATCAGCAAGGGCTAAACGGTCGTCGGCGCCGGCCCGGGCGCGCGCCACGCGTCACGGGTCCGTCCGGCTCACGATAGGGTGTCGGAGTACCACTCGACGTCCTTTAAGAGCCCGTCCCGTGAGGCGGACAAGGAGGTCCTATGACGACTGCTGCGCGCCTTCCGGCGGCCTCGGTGCTCACTGCCGCCGACGTCGCTCGGACTATCGATCGCATCGCCCATCAGATTCTGGAAAAGACGCACGGCGCCCATGACGCCGTGCTTCTGGGCATACCGACACGCGGCGTACCGCTGGCCCATCGGTTGGCGGATCGAGTCGGGTCGTTCGAGCAGGTCAGCATCCCCGTCGGCACTCTCGACGTGACGCTCTACCGCGACGATCTTCGACTGCACGCCGTCCGGCCCCTGGGCACGACCGTGGAACCGGCGGGCGGCATCACCGGCAAGCTGGTCATCCTCGTCGACGACGTCCTCTACAGCGGCCGGACCATCCGTGCGGCTCTGGACGCCATCAAGGATCTGGGCCGCCCCCGGGCCGTTCAGCTCGCGGTCCTCGTCGATCGCGGCCATCGGGAGCTGCCGATCCGGGCCGACTACGTCGGCAAGAACCTGCCCACAGCCCCGAGACAGAAGGTGCGTGTTTCGCTGGCGGAGACCGACGGTGTCGACGGAGTCCATGTCCTCGGCCCGGACGAGGAGGCGAAGTGATCAAGCACTTGCTGTCGGCGGCCGATCTCGAGCGTGCTGCGGCGATCTCGATCCTGGACACTGCCGAGCAACTCGACCGGGCGTTGGCCGGTCGCGAGGTCAAGAAGTTGCCACCGCTGCGCGGGCGCACCGTCGTGAACCTGTTCTACGAGGATTCCACCCGCACGCGGACCTCGTTCGAGCTGGCGGCCAAACGCCTCTCGGCGGACGTCGTCAACTTCTCGGCCAAGGGCTCCAGCGTGTCGAAGGGCGAGTCGCTCAAGGACACCGCGCTCACGCTGGAGGCCATGGACGCCGACGCCGTGGTCGTGCGCCACTCCTACTCCGGGGCGGCGCACCGCCTCAGCGAATGGGTACGCGGCAGCGTGATCAACGCCGGCGACGGGACGCACGAGCATCCGACCCAGGCCCTGCTGGATGCCTTCACCATGCGCCGGCGGCTGCGCGACGGAGTCGGCGACCTCGCCGGCCTGCACGTGGCCATCGTCGGTGACGTGCTGCATTCCCGGGTGGCCCGGTCCAACGTGCTGCTCCTCGCCACGCTGGGCGCATCCGTCGTCCTCGTCGCCCCTCCGACCCTGCTGCCGGTCGGCGTCGAGAGCTGGCCGGTGGATGTGAGCTACGACCCGGACGCCGCGTTGCCGGGCTGCGACGTGGTGATGATGCTGCGCGTTCAGCGGGAGCGGATGGGGGCCTCGTTCTTCCCGAGCGCGCGGGAGTACTCCCGGCGCTACGGACTGGACCAGACTCGCATGAGTCGGTTGCCAGATCACGCGATCGTGATGCACCCCGGGCCGATGAACCGCGGCATGGAAATCGCCGCCGAGGTCGCCGACGATCCGAAACGATCGACCATCGTCGAGCAGGTCACCAACGGCGTCTCGGTCCGAATGGCGGTCCTCTATCTGATGTTGGGCGGCGCAGCCGGCGTCGATTCGGGGGAGAGCGAATGAGTCTGCTGCTGGCCAACGTCCGTCCTTACGGGGGCGAGTTGACCGACTTCGTCGTCGACGACGGGGTGATCGCCAAGATCGGTGCGGCCGGACGGGTGGACGAGCTGCTCGACGCGCAGGGTGCGGTGCTGTTGCCGGGTTTGGTGGATCTGCACACGCACCTGCGGGAGCCGGGCCGGGAGGACGCCGAAACGGTCGCTACCGGCTCGGCCGCGGCCGCGCTCGGCGGCTACACGGCCGTGTTCGCGATGCCGAACACCGACCCGGCGGCGGACTCGGCCGGCGTTGTGGAACAGGTACACCGACTGGGACAGGCCAGCGGGCTGGTGGACGTGCAGCCCATCGGCGCCGTCACCGTCGGGCGCGCCGGCCAGCAGTTGGCCGAACTCGGTGCGATGGCCGACTCCGCCGCCCGCGTGCGGGTATTCAGCGACGACGGCGCGTGCGTCTCGGATCCGGCGCTCATGCGTCGCGCGCTGGAGTACGTGAAGGCCTTCGGCGGTGTGATCGCGCAACACGCAGAGGATCCGCGGCTGACGGTCGGCGCCCAGATGAACGAGGGCAACGTGTCGGGCCGGCTGGGCCTGGCCGGCTGGCCGGCCGTCGCCGAGGAATCGATCATCGCCCGCGACGTGCTGCTGGCCGCACACGTCGGCTCGCGGCTGCACGTCTGCCACGTCTCGACGGCCGGGTCGGTCGAGTTGATCCGCTGGGCCAAGAGCAAAGGGTGGGCGATCACCGCCGAGGTCACCCCGCATCATCTGCTGCTCACCGACGAGTGTGCGGACGGCTACGACCCCGTATTCAAGGTCAACCCGCCGCTGCGCACACAGACCGACGTCGATGCGCTGCGCGCCGGCCTGGCCGACGGCACGATCGATTGCGTGGCCACCGACCACGCGCCGCACGCCGTCGAGGACAAGGAGACCGAGTGGGGCGCGGCCCTGCCGGGCATGCTCGGGCTTCAAACCGCCTTGTCGATCGTCATCGAGACGATGCTCGTCCCTGGCCGACTCGATTGGCGCGGCGTCGCCGAGCGGATGAGCGTGGCTCCGGCCCGCATCGGTGGTCTCGCCGGTCATGGCCGCGAGCTGGAAGTCGGTGCGCCGGCCAATCTGGTGCTGGTGGATCCGGACTCGCGGTGGACGGTATCGCCGGCCGGGCTTGCGTCCCGTTCGCGCAACACGCCGTTCGCCGGCCGAAGCCTGCCGGGGCGGGTCGTTGCCACCTTGCTGCGTGGGCGAATCACGGCTCGGGGCGGTGCTGTGGTCGGCGACGCTGCTCTCGAGGGCGCCGAGTCGGACGCGGCGGTGTCGGCGTGAGCGCGGTTCTGGTCCTGGAGGACGGGCGCACGTTCGCCGGCGAGGCCTACGGAGCCCGCGGTGAGACTTTCGGTGAAGCCGTCTTCTCGACCGGCATGACCGGTTACCAGGAGACGCTCACCGATCCGTCGTACTACGGCCAGATCGTCGTGCAGACCGCGCCGCACATCGGCAACACCGGAGTGAACGAGCAGGATCCGGAATCGGTGCAGATCTGGGTCGCTGGCTACGTCGTGCGCGATCCGGCCCGTCGCCCGTCGAGCTGGCGCTCGACCGGCCGTCTGGACGACGAGCTGGCCGCGCAGGGCATCGTCGGCATCAGCGGCATCGACACTCGTGCGTTGACGCGGCATCTGCGCGAACGGGGCGCGATGCGTTGCGCCATCTCCTCGACCGACCTCGACCCCGAGTCGTTGCTGCGCAAGGTGCTGGCGTCGCCGTCGATGGTCGGCGCCGACCTGACCCGGTTCGTATCCACCCGGGAGCCGTACCGCATCGACGCGATCGGATCGAAGCGCTTTTCGGTGGTGGCGTTGGACTACGGAATCAAGTCGATGACGCCCCAACGGATGGCCGAGCGGGGTATCACGACGCATGTCCTGCCGGCCGAATCGGACGCCGAACAGATCCGGGCCGTCGGCGCCGACGCGGTGTTCCTCGCCAACGGGCCGGGCGATCCGGCCACGGCCGACGCGGCGGTGGCGACCGTCCGTGATCTCTTGCAGGCCGAGGTGCCGATCTTCGGGATCTGCTTCGGCAACCAGGTGTTGGGTCGCGCCTACGGTTTCGGCACGTTCAAACTTGGTTACGGGCATCGAGGGATCAACCAGCCCGTGCAGGACCGCCGCACCGGCAAGGTCGAGATCACGGCCCACAACCACGGGTTCGCCGTCGACGCGCCCACCGATCGGGCGACCGAGACCGACTTCGGTGCGGTCGAGGTGAGCCATGTCTGCCTCAACGACGGGGTCGTCGAGGGCATTCGGGCGCGTGACGCGCGTGCGTTCAGCGTGCAGTACCACCCGGAGGCGGCGGCGGGCCCGCACGATGCGGCTTATCTGTTCGACCGGTTCGTCGAGTTGCTCGAGGGGGAGCAGTAGTGCCGAAGCGTTCCGACATCGCGCACATCCTGGTCATCGGCTCCGGTCCGATCGTCATCGGTCAGGCCTGCGAGTTCGACTACTCGGGCACACAGGCCTGTCGGGTGCTGCGTAGCGAGGGATACCGCGTCAGCCTGGTCAATTCGAATCCGGCCACCATCATGACCGACCCCGAGATCGCCGACGCCACCTACGTCGAGCCGCTGACGCCCGAGTTCGTCGAGAAGGTCATCGAGCGGGAGCGTCCGGACGCGCTGTTGGCCACGCTCGGTGGCCAGACCGCGCTGAACCTGGCGGTCGCCCTGCATGACAATGGCGTGCTCGCGCAGTACGGTGTCGAGCTCATCGGCGCCGACATCGAGGCCATCGGTCGCGGGGAGGATCGCCAGCGGTTCAAGGAGATCGTCCGTTCGGTCGGCGCCGACGTGCCTGACTCGCTGGTCTGCCGAACGTTGGACGAGGCGCTGGCCTTCGCCGCCACCGTGAACAACAAGGTGGTGATCCGGCCCTCGTTCACCATGGGTGGGCTCGGCTCCGGGCTCGCCGCCGACGCCGATGAGGTGCGCACGATGGTCGCCCGCGGGTTGGCCGCGAGCCCGGTGCACGAGGTGCTGGTCGAGCAGAGCGTGCTCGGGTGGAAGGAGTACGAGCTCGAACTGATGCGCGACCGCAACGACAACGTCGTGGTCGTCTGCTCCATCGAGAACCTCGATCCGATGGGGGTGCACACCGGTGACTCGATCACGGTGGCCCCGGCCATGACGCTCACCGACCGCGAG
>JAFAWL010000052.1 GCA_019241805.1 Actinomycetota bacterium | reverse complement strand
CGTCGCCGGCTGCATCAGCGCGGACGGGTCGAGCCAGGCCGGGACAGGGACCTGTCAGACGCTGGCCACGCTGGCGACGCCGTTCAGCGTCACGCTCGGCTCGGACGATCGCTTCCTCTACGTCAACGACTTCGGTTCGGGCTCGCCCAAGCGAATCCACGTGCTCTCTCGCGACACCTCGACCGGAGCGTTGAGCGAGATCCAGTGCCTGGCCGAGGCCCCGTCGGTGCCGGTCGGCTGCACCGCGGCGCGCGAGGTGGGCGGCAGCCAGACGCTCGTGCTCTCGCCGGACGGACTCCACGCGTACGACGGCGACGCGTCCATCCACCGCGCCCTCTCGGTCCTCGACCGCGACCCGGTCACGGGGCTGCTGGCCCAAAAGGCCGGAGTGACGGGATGCCTGAGCGATAACGGCATGGACAACGCCGGAGCGAGCACTTGCCAGGTCGCGCGGGAGCTGGGGTACGGGCTGGCGATCAGCCCGGATGGGCACACCCTGTACGTCGCCGCGGGTGAGGACAGCCCGGCCACTGCGGGCGGCGTGGCGATCCTGCACGTGTCCGACGATGGCACGGTCAGCCAGTTGCCCGGCGCGGCCGGCTGCATCTCGGACACCGGCCGGGACAACAACACCGGCGCTCCAACTTGCACCGCCGGCCGCGGGCTGACCGAGTCGTATGGGCTCACGGTCTCTCCGGACGGCCGGACGCTCTACCTCGCCGACGACTCCAGGGACGGCGGGCTCGCGGTGTTCTCGCTCGATCCGAGCACCGGAGAGGCGACGCAGCTGCCCGGCCTCGCCGGCTGCATCGACGCCGACGGCGAATCGAACGGAACACCCGGGCAGTGCACTCAGGCTCCAGCGACGACCAACGACTGGATCCCCGCGGTCAGCCCGGATGGGAGGTCGGTGTATCTGGCCGCCTACGGGGATCAGGCCGTCACGTCGTTCGCGCGGGAGACGGGGCCGACCTGCACGGCGAGCACCGCGTCGACCGCGTATCACACGCCGGTGAGCGTGACGCTCGCCTGCACCGACACCGACGGCGACCCGCTCACGACCTCGATTCTCAGCCCTCCGGCGCATGGCACGCTCGGCGCGATCAGCAACGGCACCGTCACCTACACGCCCGCCGCCGGCTATACCGGACCGGACAGCTTCACGTTCGGCACGACCGACACCATCAATGCCAGCGCGGCCGCGACGGCCACGATCACAGTCGGCGCGCCGCCCGCGCCGACGACGGGTCCGAGCCAGGGCACGCAACCGCCAGCGCCGACGGCTCGAACGGCGGCTCACATCACGAAGCTGACCCAGTCCCACCGCCGTTGGCACGAAGGCAGGCACGGCGGCACGACCTTCTCGTTCACGCTCAACCAAGCCGCCCAGGTGATCTTCACCTTCACCGAGAAGAACCACCGGCGACCCCTCGGGAGGCTGACCGTGGCAGGCCGTCCGGGCAGGAACAAGATCGCGTTCAACGGCGTCATCAACCGCCACGCCAAGCTGAAGCCCGGCACCTACACCGTGACGATCGCGACGGGCGCCACGACCTCACAGCGCCTCACCTTCACGATCATCAAGTAGTCCCGAGGAGCCGCGCGCGGGGCGGCTGAAAGATCTCCCAGCCGCCGGACGATTGCGACTATAGTTGCGCGAGCGTGCGGATTTGCGCTATCGGACGGCGCGAAATCGAGGGGGTCGAAGTCATGCGTGCAGTGGTCGGTTCGGTCCGAGTTGCCTCGGTCCTGACGGCAGTATTTGCGTTCACCGCCGTGCTGATCTTTGGCGCGGCGCCCGCGTCGGCGTTCCTGGTCCGCCTGGCCAACGGCAAGGAGATCAGCTACGAGGCGATCGCAGGCTCGAGGGCGCCGGCTTACGCTCGGAACTTCGAGACCGCGTTCAGCAACCTCGACTACAGCGGCGGTCCCGTCATGCCGTCGAACACGAACTACACCGTGGTGTGGAACCCATCCAACTACACCGGCACGGCGTTTCAGACCGGCTACGCCGCGGGCGTCAACACGTTCCTCGGGGACGTGGCCGCGGATACCGGGAAGGCCACGAACAGCTACTCGGTTGCCGCGCAGTACAACGACGCCACCGGCGCAACCGCCGCGTACAACTCCCATTTTGGAGCGTCATACACCGACACCGATGCGTTGCCCACCAACGGCTGCACAGAAGGCACGTTTTGCCTGACCGACGCGCAGCTTCAGTCCGAGCTCGACACCTTCCTGGCCTCCAAGGGGGCCACGCGCGACCTCACGCACGAGTACTTCCTCCTCACCCCGCCGGATGTCGTGACGTGTTTCGACGCCACGGGCACGCAGTGCTCGGGCAACGCCATCACGCCGGCGGCTCAGGCGTTCTGCGCCTACCACAGCGCGAGCGCGACCACGACGTCGTTCCTGTACGCCAACATCCCCGACATGAGCGGCATCGTCGGCTGCGATCCGTTCGTGACGTTCTGCCCGAGCGGCGCGGGCTGCAATTACGACAACGGCCCAGCGGACGGCGTGCTGAGCGCTGTCTCTCACGAGACGATCGAGACCAACACCGATCCCCAGCCGAACAACGCCTGGACGG
>JAFAWL010000321.1 GCA_019241805.1 Actinomycetota bacterium | reverse complement strand
ACGAACGGCGAGGTCGGTGAGACCAGCACGTCGGCCTGCTCGAACGCGGCCCGGAAGTCGCCGGCGATCAGCGTGCGCACCTTCTGCGCCTGTCCGTAGTAGGCGTCGTAATAACCGGACGACAGCGCGTACGTGCCGATCATGATGCGGCGCTTCACCTCCGGCCCGAATCCCTGCTCACGCGTCGCGGACATGACCTCCTCCAGCGCCCGCTCGCCGTCATCGCCGACCCGCAGCCCGTATCGAACCGAATCGAAGCGGGCCAGGTTCGACGAGCATTCGCTGGGGGCGATGAGGTAGTAAGCCGCCAACGCGTACCCGAAGTGGGGACAGGACACCTCGATCACCGACGCACCCAAGCCGCGAAGCGTCTCGACCGCCGACTCGAACGAGGCGAGCACACCGTCCTGGTATCCCTCGCCGGACAGGTCACGCACGACCCCGACGCGGACACCGGACAGGTCGCCCCGTGCGCCATCGCGGGCGGCCGCGACCACCGGCGCCACCGGCTGCGGGATCGACGTCGAGTCGCACGGGTCGTGCCCGGCGATCACCTCGTGCAGCAACGCGGCGTCGAGCACCGTGCGGCCGAACGGACCGGCCTGATCCAACGACGACGAGAACGCGATCAGGCCGTAGCGCGACACCGCGCCGTAGGTCGGCTTGTGTCCGACGATGCCGGTGACCGCGGCCGGCTGGCGGATGGAGCCGCCGGTGTCGGTGCCGATGCTCAGTGGGGCCTCGAAAGCGGCGACCGCCGCCGACGAGCCGCCGGATGACCCGCCGGGGATGCGATCGAGATCCCACGGATTGTGCGTCGGGTAATAGGCCGAGTTCTCGGTCGAGCTGCCCATAGCGAACTCGTCCATGTTGGTCTTGCCGAGCATGACGATGCCCGCCTGCTTGACGCGGTGGGTGATGGTCGCGTCGTACGGCGGCCGCCAGCCCTCCAAGATCCTCGATCCGGCGGTGGTCGGCAGCCCCTCGGTGACCACGACGTCCTTCATGGCCAGGGGTACGCCGGCCAGCGGACCCAATGTCCGGCCGGCCGAACGACGCGCGTCGACAGCCGCGGCGGCGCTCAGGGCCCCGTCGGCGTCGACATACAGGAACGCCTTGACCGAGTCGTCGACCGCGGCGATCCGATCCAGATGCGCCTGCGCGACCTCGACCGCACTCGCGTCGCCCGAGGCGACGACCGCAGCCAGCTCGGCGGCGCTCATCCGGGTCAGATCGGCCACCTCAGGCCTCCTCGGACAGGATGCGCGGCACTCGGAACTTCTCGTCTTCGACCGACGGAGCACCCGCGAGCACCGCCGCGCGGGGCAGGCTGGGGCGCACCTCATCCGCCCGATAGACGTTGACGAGCGGCACGGCGTGCGAGGTCGGCGGTACGTCGGCTGCGGCCACCTCACCGACGCGGGCCACCGAACCCAGAATCACGTCCAGCTGCGAGGCGAAGAGCTGGAGCTCGTCATCCGTCACGGCCAATCGGGCCAAGCGGGCGAGGTGAGCGACGTCCTCACGGCTGATCCGGCCGGTCGGAGTGGCGTCTTCTGTGAAGTCAGGCACGAACAGTCAGTCTAGGGCGGCCCGGCGGGGTGAATTTACGTCCCCGACACGTCGATAAGGCACCCTGACGCCGTGTCATACCTGCTCCGAGTCACCCTGCCCGACCGGCCCGGCGCCCTGGGCGCGGTGGCGACGGCGCTGGGCGTCGTGGGTGCGGACATCCTCTCGGTCGACGTGGTCGAGCGCTCCCCCGGCGTCGCCGTCGACGACCTCGTCCTCGAGCTGCCGCCCGACCGTCTGGCCGACTCGCTGATCACCGCCGCGGCTGCGGTGCCCGGAGTGGTTGTCGAGTCGATCCGCCCGTACGCCGGAATGATCGATCCGTATCGCGAGCTGGAGTTACTCGAAGATCTGGCCGTCCGGCCGGTCGAGGCGGCCAGTGTTCTCGCGGACGGCGTCGCGCGGATCTTTCGGGCCGGGTGGGCGTTGGTGGTCGGCGAACCGGTCGACGGTCGGGGGCAGGTCGAGGGGCGAAGCCCGGCCGCACCGGAGGTCGACGAGCTGGCGCTGCCGTGGTGGCCGCCGGGACCCGCACGCGGGCTGGACGTCAGCGCGGACTGGGTGCCCTCGGATTGGGCCGCCGTCGGCACCGAACTGGCCGTGGCTCCCTTCGCGAAGGGGGCCGTTCTT
>JAFAWL010000118.1 GCA_019241805.1 Actinomycetota bacterium | reverse complement strand
GCCGGTGGCGGCTGACCGAACGCGTCGCGATCACCCTGGACGACCAGCACGGGCACCTGCGGCTGGTCGAGCTCGTCGAGACGGTTCTTCTCGGGCCGGCCCGGCGGGTGCACCGGAAAGGCCAGCGCGACCACCCCGACGGCGCCGAGCACACCGGCGGTCCGGCACGCCACCCGCGCCCCGCTGGAGCGACCGGCATTCACGAAGGACACGCCGACGAGACCGCGGCGCCGCCGTAGGGCCGCGACGATCGAAAGCCATGCCTCGTCGAGTCGGGCCGGCGGTGGTGGGGCGCTGCGGCCGAGCACGCGGTAGGGCTGGGTCACGCGGGCCACGGCGACGCCCGTGGCCAGGACGGCGCCGCGAACCGCGACCAGATCTGGCGTTTCGACGTTGCCGCCGGCTCCGTGGCCGATCACCAGAAGTGCGCTCGGTCGGCCCCGGGGCCGGTCGAGATCGACCCACGCGTCTCCGCCCGGCGTCGACACGGTCAATCGCATGCTGTCCCTCTCGCCCCACGCCGGCTCGCTGCCGGCTGCCCCGCTGCCCCGCGAGCCTAGATCCACCGGAGGTCGGCGACCGATGCCCGCTGTCTGACCGGACGGCACACTGGAGGCATGTGCGGTCGCTACGTGAACGTCGCCGCCGACTCCGATCTGGTGGCCGAGTTCGACATCGCTGAGGTCGAGGGCGAGTCGTTGGCGCCCTCGTGGAACGTCGCCCCCACCGACCCGGTCCGCGTCGTGCTCGAACGGACGCCCCGGTCGCCCGAGGGCGAGCAGGCCCCGGTCCGGCAGCTGCGCACGGCCGCGTGGGGCTTGGTGCCGAGCTGGTCACGCGATCGCAAGGGCGGCGCAAAGATGATCAATGCCCGGATCGAGACGGTCGCCGCCAAGCCGGCGTTCAAGGCCGCCGCCGCCAAACGGCGCTGTCTGGTGCCGGCGTTGGGCTACTACGAGTGGCAGAAGGCGGGCGACGGCAGCAAGACACCGTTCTTCCTTCGTGAACCGGACGGCAACCTGATGGCCATGGCCGGGCTGTATGAGTTCTGGCGCGATCGCTGCCTGGCCGACGACGACCCCGACCGTTGGCTGCTGACCTGCACGATCATCACTCAGCAGGCCAGCGATCTGCTGGGTGAGATCCACGACCGCAACCCGGTCGTGGTGCCGCCGGAGCTGCGAGCGGCCTGGCTCGACTGCACGAGCGGCGACGCGGCGGTCGCCGAGCGACTACTGGCGCAGATCCCCGAGGCCCGGCTGGCGCCGCAGATCGTCTCGACCGCCGTCGGCAACGTGCGCAACAACGGCCCGGAGTTGATCGAACCGGCCAGCCCGACCGAACCCAGCCAACCGCTCCCTCTCGATCTGTGAGGCCGCCGCGGATGCGACGTCAGGCAGACTTGGGTCCGTGAGCACTCTCGACTGGGCGGCCCCGCACCGGACCACGCCCGTGCACGGGCGGGTCGAGCTGCCCGGATCGAAGTCGCTCACCAACCGCTTGTTGATCCTCGCGGCCCTTGCTGACGGGCCCTCGCGGGTACGACGTCCACTGCGGGCCCGAGACACCGACCTGATGGCGGATGCGCTGCGCCGCCTCGGTGTCGGCATCATCGAGGACGGTGACGACTGGTGCGTCGAGCCGGCGCCGCTGACCGGTGACGTCGACGTCGACACGGGCCTGGCCGGAACCGTGATGCGGTTCGTGCCGCCGGTGGCGGCACTGGCGGCCGGACCGGTGCGCTTCGACGGGGACCCGTATGCCCGGGAACGCCCGATGGCCACGCTCATCGACGGCCTACGCCAACTCGGGATCCTGGTCGAGGACGGCGGCAGCGGGCGGTTGCCGTTCACCGTCAACGGGAACGGCGCAGTGGCCGGCGGCCGCGTGCGGCTCGACGCGTCGGCCTCATCGCAATTCGTGTCCGCGCTGTTGTTGGCCGGTGCACGCTACGACCGTGGCCTCGAGGTGGAACACATCGGTGCGGGCGCAGTGCCCTCGACCCCCCATCTGGACATGACGGTGGCGACCCTGCGCGCGGCCGGCGTGGCGGCCGAGCGCACCGGGGCCCGCAGCTGGGTGGTCCCGCCCGGCCCCATCCGGGCCCAGGACGTCGACGTCGAACCGGACTTGTCCAACGCGGCCCCGTTCCTGGCCGCGGCCATGGTCACCGGCGGCGTGGTCGAGGTGCCCAATTGGCCGACCGGCACGACCCAGCCCGGCGACGCGCTGCGCGACCTGTTCGCCTGGATGGGTGCCGACGTCCAGCGCGACGGGGACGCGCTCGTCGTACGAGGCCCGGAGGCGATCCGCGGTATCGAGGCCGACCTGCGTGACGTATCGGAACTGGCGACCGTCATCGCCGCCGTGGCCGCCTTGGCTCAAGGCCCTTCCAAGCTCACCGGCCTCGCCCACGTCCGTGGGCACGAGACCGACCGGCTTGCCGCCCTCTCGCGGGAGTTGCGCAACCTCGGCACCGAGGTCGAGGAGCTTCCCGACGGTCTGGTGATCACACCGCGTCCGCTGCATGCCGGACGCTGGCGCAGCTACGCCGATCACCGGATGGCCACCGCCGGCGCGGTGCTGGGCCTGGCCGTCGGCGGCGTCACCGTCGAGGACATCGCGACGACCGGCAAGACCCTGCCCGACTTCCCACGCCGGTGGGCGCGTCTGGTGGACCAGCCGGTGGATGCGCCGGTGGAGCCGCTGGGTCAACCTGCGGGCGGACCGATGGGCGAAACCGATCGCGTCGCCGGCCGGCAGGGCTGACGTCGCCCGTGCCCGGACCGCCCCGACGCGACGTCGGACGCCTGGACGAGGACGACGTCCGCGTCCGCCCCACCCGACGGGGTGCACGGCCACGCTCCAAACAGCGACCCAGCCATCCCGGCGCTGTGGAAGGCAGCGTGCTCACCGTCGATCGCGGCCGCTTCACCGTGCTGGTGGGAGACGTCGAAGTCACCACCATGCGGGCCCGCGAACTGGGCCGCGAGGCGATCGTGGTCGGCGACCGGGTACGCGTCGTCGGCGACGTGAGGGGTCCGCCGGACAGCCTGGCTCGCATCGTCGGCCTGACCGAACGGGACACGGTGTTACGGCGAACCGCCGACGACAACGATCCGCAGGAACGCGTGATCGTCGCCAACGCCGACCAGTTGGTGATCGTCACCTCGCTGGCTGACCCGGAACCACGCTACGGGCTGATCGACCGCTGCCTCGTCGCCGCGCTGACGGCCGATCTCGAACCGCTGCTCTGCCTCACCAAGGCCGACCTGGTCGAGAGCGCCGACTCGGTGCTGGCCCGGTA
>JAFAWL010000078.1 GCA_019241805.1 Actinomycetota bacterium | reverse complement strand
TGAGCAGGATGTTCTCGACGTCCTCGCCCACGTATCCCGCCTCGGTGAGGGCGGTCGCGTCGGCGATAGCGAAGGGCACGTTCAGCATCCGCGCAAGGGTTTGGGCGAGCAGGGTCTTGCCCGATCCGGTCGGACCGAGTAGCAGGATGTTCGACTTGGCCAGCTCCACCACCGAGTCGGCATTGCGCGGCTTCGTGTCCCCGCCGGCCTGCACCCGCTTGTAGTGGTTGTAGACGGCGACGGCCAGCGTCTTCTTGGCCTGGTCCTGGCCGACGACGTAGCCGTTGAGGAACTCGTAGATTTCGGTCGGCTTGGGCAGTTCGTCGAAGCTGAACTCACTCGTCTCGGCGAGCTCCTCCTCGATGATCTCGTTGCAGAGGTCGATGCACTCGTCGCAGATGTAGACGCCGGGGCCGGCGATCAGCTTCTTGACCTGCTTCTGACTCTTTCCGCAGAAAGAGCACTTGAGCAGGTCACCGGTCTCACCGACACGTGCCACGTGCGAATCGTTCCCCTCTATCGGCGCTGCGCGCAACGCAGAATCGCTGGCCGACGCTGCATCGATACCCAGCCGCACTGGGCTCAGACCGCGAACGCTACCCGGAAATTCGGCCGAAGTCGCTTGCAACACGATCGCCGGGCGCGCCGCTGATCTCTTCACATCAGGGCAAGCCGGGCATGGTCCGACCAGGCGCGAACGTCAGTCCGCGACCAGCTTGCGGGTAGTGATGACCTCGTCGACGATCCCGTACTCCTTTGCCGCCTCGGCAGTCAGGATCGTGTCGCGCTCGATGTCGGTGCGGACCTTCTCCAGCGACTGCCCGGTGTGCAGAGCCAGAATCGACTCCAGCAACCCGCGCATACGCAGGATCTCGTTGGCCTGGATCTCCAGGTCGGTGACCTGTCCCTGACCCTCACCGGAAGGCTGATGGATCAGGATGCGGGAGTTCTGTAGCGCGAACCGCTTGCCCTTGGTGCCGGCCGCAAGCAGTACCGCCGCCGCCGACGCGGCCTGCCCCATGCAGATCGTCTGAATCTCCGGGCGGACGTACACCATCGTGTCGTAGATGGCCGTGAGCGCGGTGAACGAGCCGCCGGGAGAATTGATGTAGATCTGAATGTCGCGGTCCGGGTCCGAGGACTCCAGGACGATCAGCTGCGCCATCACGTCGTTGGCAACGACGTCGTCGATGGGCGCGCCGAGGAAGATGATGCGTTCCTCGAACAGCTTGTTGTACGGATTCGATTCCTTGATCCCGTAGTTCGTCCGCTCGACGAACGAGGGCAGCACGTATCGGTTCTGGGGCAGGTGCAGTCCGGCGCTGAGGCCCGTGGGTGTGTAGTTCATGAGCTTGCCTTTCAGGCCGGGGCGGGAGCGTTACCGGCCGGCATCTGGCCGACGGCGGACACGACGTGGTCGACGAAGCCGTACTCGAGCGCCTGCTGCGCGGTGAACCACCGGTCCCGCTCGGAGTCGGCCTGGATCTGCTCCACCGACTGGCCGGTGTGTTCGGCGATCAGCTCCGCCATCTGAACCTTCGTGAGCTTGAACTGCTCGGCCTGGATGGCGATGTCGGACGCCGTACCCCCGATGCCGGCCGAGGGCTGGTGCATCAGGATTCGCGCGTGCGGTAGGGCATAACGCTTTCCGCGCGCGCCGGCCGACAGCAGGAACTGGCCCATCGAGGCCGCCAGACCCATCGCGTAGGTGGCGATGTCGCACTGGACGAACTGCATCGTGTCGAAGATGGCCATGCCGGCAGTGACCGAACCGCCGGGAGAGTTGATGTAGAGGTTGATGTCGCGCGAGTCGTCCTCGGCGGCGAGCAGCAACAGCTGTGCGCAGATCTGGTTGGCGATCGTGTCGTCGACCGGCTGGCCGAGAAAAATGATGCGCTCGCGCAGCAGCCGGTCGTAGACGGAGTCGTTAAGCGTCATGCCCGAACCGGGGCTGCGCATCTCCGTCACGCGTAGCGGCTGTGGATCGAAGCGGCTCACAGGGCTGTCCTTCTTTCGGCGACGCTGGGATGCAGACGGTAGGCGGGAATGACTGACATCGACCCTAACGACATTCGCGGCCCCGGGACTCCCGAAACTGCGCCCGTTCGCTCTGGGCTTGGCTGCCTCAGGCGTGGTCGTGACCGGCATGGTCGTGACCGGCATGGTCGTGACCGTCGTGGTCGTCCTCGAGAGCGAGGTCCGATTCGGCGTCGGCGATCTCGGTCAGCTGCTGGGGGGTCAGTGCCGAGAGATCGACCGGGTTGCCGGAGACGTCGGTGACGGCGGCCGCGCCCAGCGCCGTGGCCAGGGCCTTGTTGCGCCGTACATCGGACATCAGCGCCGGCAGGTTGCCGGCCTGGACGATCTGGTTGGCGAATTCCTGGGGCGGCATGCCGTAGCGGGCGGCCTGCCGGACGAGGAACTCGGTCAACTCGACCTCGCTGACGCTCAGCTGTTCGGAATCGGCGATGGCGTCGAGGATGAACTGGGCCTTGACCGAGCGCGTCGCGTTCTCGCGAAGTTCGCTCTGGAATTCCTCGCGCGTCTTGCCCAGCTGTTCGAGGTACTGCTCGAAGCGGGCGTCGTCGTGATCGAGCGCGTGCACCACGTCGTGCTCGCGGAAGTCGACCTCGTTCTTGATCGCGGACTCGGGGACGGGGAACTCGACGGTGTCGATCAGGACCTCGAGCACCTTGTCGCGGGCCTGGCTACCCTGCCCGAGCGCTTTGGCCCGGCCGAGCCGCTCGCGCAGGTCGCTGCGCAGGTCGTCGATCGCGTCGAATTCACTGGCCAACTGGGCGAACTCGTCGTCGGCGGGGGGCAGTTCCTGTTCTTTGACCGAATTCACGGTGACGGTGATCGTCGCCTCGGAGCCGGAGTGCTCGCCCTGTTGCAGCGTCGTGGCGAATGCGGCGATGTCGCCGGCCGACTTGCCGGTGATCGCGTCGTCGAGCCCATCGATCAGATCAGCAGATCCGACCAGGTACGACAGCCCCGTGGCACTGCCGCCCTCAACCACCTCGCCGTCGACCTCGGCCTTCAGATCGATCGAGACGTAGTCACCGGCCGCGACCGGTCGCTCGACATTCTTCAGGGTGCCGAAGCGCGACCGAAGCTCGTCGAGTTGCTCCTCGACGTCGGCGTCGCTGACCTCGACGTCGTCGACCGAGACGGCGATGCTCGACAGGTCCGGCACCGTGATCTCCGGACGGACGTCGACCTCCGCTGTGAAGCTCAGTGACGTTCCGTCGTCGAGGTTGGTCACCTCGATGTCCGGATTGCCGAGCGCGCGCACGCCGGTGTCGCGAACGGCCTCGCTGTAGGCCTTGGGCAGGGCGTCGTTCACCGCTTCTTCGAGCACGGCGCCGCGACCGACCCGCTGGTCGATGATGCGTGAGGGCGCCTTGCCGGGGCGGAAGCCCGGAATCCGGATCGAGGCCCCGATCTTCTTGTAGGCCGCGTCGAGGCTGGGCTTCAGCTCGTCGAAGGGAACCTCCACGGCCAATCGGACCCGAGTCGGGCTCAGGGTCTCGACAGTGCTCTTCACGGTGGCGCTCGCTCCTCGATTTCGCTATCTGCTTATTTCGGTCATAACGGGATGGGTGCTGCCCAAGAGTGTCGGGGTGGCGGGATTCGAACCCACGGCCCCTCGCTCCCAAAGCGAGTGCGCTACCAAGCTGCGCCACACCCCGGGCGCTACGACGCTTCGAGTGTACGGACGCCGGAGCCGGCCTGGAGCGCCGGTATGCTGGGCGCGCGCGAGCTCGCGGCTCGCGTCCGCGGGCGTAGCTCAATGGCAGAGTCTCAGTCTTCCAAACTGATTACGCGGGTTCGATTCCCGTCGCCCGCTCTCGGCTTCGACTCCTAGGCGCTCCGGACT
>JAFAWL010000061.1 GCA_019241805.1 Actinomycetota bacterium | reverse complement strand
CGCGCAACGCCTCGTCCGCCGCCCGGCGCAGAACCGCCGCGGCGGTCGGATCGTCCGAGCCCGCGACCGCGTGCGCCGCGGGCCGCAGGGTCGCCACCAGGTTCGTCCCGGTGTCGGCGTCGGATACCGGGAAGACGTTGAGCCGGTTCAACTCTTCGCAATGCGATTCGACCGAGGCGAGGGACGCGGCGACCCAGCGGCGGGCGGCGGGCGCGTCAAGAGCCGCCAGCGCCACCGACTCGCTGCCCATCGCCGGCGGACCTCCTGCCCCTGTCGTCACGCGGCTCGTGAAAGGACGACACCGCGCCGGGTACGTTACTGCCGCGGGGGCGGCTCGGGGCCCTTCGCCGAACTCACGTCGTTACGGGGCCGCGCGGGTTTGGTCCGGCGAACGCGACCGGTTAGACTCGGACGTTGCCCGACGAGTCGCGACTTCTCGCGAATCCGCTCGGGCACTGTTCTGCCTGCCAGCCGTCCGGACATAACGCGAAGGTGGGGCGGGCGACGACCGAACGACAACCCGCGCGAGCCCGAAAACCGCGCGCGACGATGTGCGAGGAGGCCACTGTGGCCAGTGTCTGCGATGTTTGCGGCAAGGGGCCCGGCTTCGGCATGTCCGTGTCGCACTCCCACCGGCGCACCCACCGTCGCTGGAACCCGAACGTGCAGACCATCCGGGCGCTCGTCGCGCCTGGTACGCGTCGACGCATCACCGTCTGCACCTCCTGCCTGAAGGCCGGGAAGGTCACCCGCGCGTAGCGGGCTTGTTCAGGACCCTCGCTTCGGCCTGATCCCGGCCGGAGTCAATCGCTTGGCGTAGAAGCGCGACTTGGGTGCGTCCGCGTACGGCCCGAACGGCGTCATCGGCAGGTACCCGGTGGTTTCGTACAGAGACATCGCCTCGGGCTGCTCGGTGCCGGTGTGCAGGATGATCCGCTCGATGCCGGCCGCGGTGGCCCGCCGCTCCAGCTCGATCAGCAACGCTCGCGCCAGGCCGCGCCGCCGGGCGGTGGTGAGGACATACATCCGCTTGAGTTCCGCGGTCGCGAGCGACCGCTCAGGCGATTCCGCTGTAGTGGGCGGCTCGACGCGGCGCCAGCCGCCGCCGGCCACGACATCCGTCCCGAGTCGGAGGACGAGAAAGACTCCAGCCGGCGGGTCGAACGCGCGGGGATCGACCGGGGTGTCGTCCGGGCCCCCGTAGCGGCGGACGTATTCACCCTGCAGGGCGTCGATGAGCTCGACGACGATCGGATCGTCGTAATGCCGTTGTTCGAACGCCGGCCCGACGGGTACCGCGCGCGTCATCCGCGGAAGTGCTCGTGGCCACCCACCGGCCAGCTGCGGCCGTCGACGCGCACTCCGGAGCCGGTGACGACGGCGCCGATCGGCGTCCACTCGGGCGGCAGAGCCGTCCTTTCGGGAAAGGTGGCCGCGAGCGCGTAGTCGTCGCCGCCCGTGAGCACCCAGACGAGCGGGTCGGTGTTGAGGGCCGCACCGACCTCCCGCAGTTTGGTGGGTACGGGCACGCGTCCGCCGACCAGGTCCATGCGGACGTCACTCGCCGCCGCGATGTGCGTGAGGTCGGCGATCAGCCCGTCGCTGACGTCGGTCATCGCCGTGGCACCCAGTTCGGCCGCCCGCGGACCCATCGCGTAAGGCGGCTCGGGCCGTCGGTGAGCGTTGACGACCTGCACGGGCGAGCGAAAGCCGCGCCCGAGCACGGCGAACCCGGCCGCGGCCCAGCCGAGTCGACCGGCGATCGCCACCACCTCACCCGGTCGCGCGCCGGACAGCGTGACCGGCTCACGACCTTGCAGGTCGCCCAGGGCCGTGACGCCCAGGGTGATGGCGTCGGCTTCGACCACGTCACCACCCACGACCGCTGCGCCGACCTCGGCGCACTCCTCGCGGATGCCGGCCATCAGTCCGTCGACCCAGTCGAGTTCGAGATCGGCCGGCGCTCCGAAGCCGACGAGCAGCGATGTCGGAACCGCGCCCATCGCGACGATGTCGGCAAAGTTCCTGGCCGCGGCTTTGTGACCCACGTCGACCGCACTCGACCAGTCGCGGCGGAAATGGCGATGTTCGATCAACAAGTCCGTGGTGGCCACGATCCGCCCGTCGGGGGCGCGGACGACCGCGGCGTCGTCGCCGGGGCCGAGCAACGTGGTCTCACCCGGGGTCAGCTCGGCTGTAACTCGGCCGATGAGGCCGAACTCCCCCGCATCCGAAACGGTGATCTCGGCCCCCATCCTGTCCGAGCCATGCTAACCGAGGTCGGCGACCGCGCCGCTCGGAGCGCACAGTGCGCTGCGCTACGTTCTACCGGTCCGAGCATGCGCATCGACGAAAGGACGCGCAGCGATGAGCGAGCCGATCGTGGTGAACGCCTACATCCTCATCCAGACCGAGGTCGGCAAGGCGGCCGCGGTCGCGGCGGCGATCAGCGGATTGCCCGGAGTCACGAGCGCCGAGGACGTGACCGGTCCCTACGACGTCATCGTGCGCGCCGAGGCACACTCGGTCGACGAACTGGGCAAGTTGGTGGTAGCGCGCATTCAGGCGGTCGAAGGCATCACCCGCACACTGACCTGTCCGGTCGTCCACCTGTAGCCCGTCGTTCCGCGTGCACGCGTCGTTGCCCTCGCACCTCGTCGTCCCTTGTCACCAGGAGTTGTCCCATCGATCCGGTCCACCGTCGCGCGGCGTTAATCGCCAGTGCGGTCGCAGTGCCGATCGTCGTGTTGCTGGCGTTCGCGCTGACCAGCGGCCGTAAGACCCCTGCATCGTCCACCAGTGCCGGGTCGAAGGCCGCCGCGACCACACCGGTCACGATCGCCGCGGCCACGCCGAGCCCGGATGTGATCGAGCCTTGCGCCCAGGTGGTGAGCAAGCTGCCCGTGCAATTGGAGGATCAGGCGCCGCGCATCGTCCATCCGACCCCGAACGTCGCCGCCCAGGCGGCCGCCTGGGGCGATCCGCCCATCACGTTCCTCTGCGGCGTGGCTCGACCGGCGCAACTCGTGCCCGGCAGCACGACCGAGGTCAGCACGGTCGATGGGGTGAACTGGCTGACGGTCCCGCAGAAGAACCAGACGACCTACTACCTGATCGACCGGCCGGTCTACATCCAGGTCGTCATTCCCGAGAGCCAGCATGCACTCTTGCCGCCGTTTTCCCAGGCGGTCCTGGACGCCGGCCTGCCGCAGGTGTGCCAGGTGCCCGGCAGTGGCGGCCCGCAGGTAGCCAACGATCAGCTCTGCACGCACCGGCCCTGACCGGGGGTGTTTCAGCTCTCGACGCTGGTCGGCATCCCCGGCGCGGGATGACGCACGATCCGTCCCGGGTTGCGCACGCGGTCGGCGGCGTGCCGGCCCGGCCGCGGCGTGGTGATCCGGCCGGAGTTGTCGAGCAGCACCGCGCTCACCGCCCCGAGTCGCGCACGCAGCTCCAGTGACGTCACCGGCCGGCTCAGCAGATAACCCTGCACTGTGTCGCAGCCGTAGCGGCTCAATTCGACCAGCGCCTCGACGCTCTCGACCCCCTCGGCGGTGACGCTCGCGCCCAGACCGTGTCCGAGCTCGATCACGGAATGCACGATGGCGGCGTTGCGGGCGTCGGCCAGCATCGAGAGAACGAAAGCTTTGTCGATCTTCAACTCGCTGATCGGCAGCGAGGCCAGATACCCCAGACTCGTCTGTCCGGCGCCGAAGTCGTCGATCGAGACCCGGACACCGGCATCGTGCAGGCGGGTGAGCGTTGCCGCGGCGCGGGCCGGGTCGGCCAGCAGCGCCGTCTCGGTCAGTTCGAGAATCACCCGGGTCGGATCGACGTCGGTCTCCGCCAGGACGGCAAGTACGTCGTCGGCGAAATCGTCCCTGATCAGGCTGCGGGCCGAGATGTTGACCGCGACCGCCAACCGCTGCTCGGGATCGAGCATGGGCAGCTCACTTGCGGCGGTGCGGAGCACCCAGCGAGTGAGTTCCTCGATCAACTCGGTCTGCTCGGCGGCCGGTAGGAACGAATCGGGCGGTAGCAGGCCGCGTGTCGGATGCTGCCAGCGGACCAACGCCTCGACGGCGGTGACCCGACCTCGACGTACGTCGCCCTTGGGTTGGTAGTGCAACACCAGTTGGTCGTCTGCGATCGCGGCGCCGAGTTCGGCGACCAGGGTCAAGGTGCTGGCGTCATAAGTGTCCTGGCCCAGCTCATAGGCGATGACACCGCAGTGCTGGCGCTTGGCCGCGTACATGGCGAGGTCGGCCCGTTGCAGCAACTGGTCGACCTCGACACCGTCGTCGGGTACGAGCGCGAAGCCGACGCTCGCCTCGACCGCGAGCGGCAATCCGTCGACCGACACCGGCGCGGCGACGACGGCACGAAGCCGGGTGAGCCGCTCGATCGCCTCCTCGGCGTCTCGAACGCCGGTGAGCACGAGGCCGAACTCGTCCCCGCCCAAGCGGGCGACCGAGTCCTGCGGTCCGACACTTGCGCGTAACCGCCCAGCCAGCTCGATCAACAGCTGGTCACCGTTGGTGTGGCCCAATGTGTCGTTGATCTCCTTGAAGCGATCGAGATCGACCAGCGCGATCGCGGCCTTGGCTTCGGGGCCGGCCAGCGCTGCGGCCGCGGCGGCCCGCTGGCTGAACTGGGGCCGGTTCGCCAGTCCGGTGAGCGAGTCGTGCGTGGCGAGGTAGGCGTTGAGCGACGACTGCCGCCGCAGCCGGCCGGTGACCGACGCGGACACGAGCAACAGGCACAGCCACAGCACCAGCAGACCGGCGGACAGCGTGATCGCGACGACCCGCTGACCGGCGGCCTGAGCGGCCGCGATCGGCGCATACGGAACGTACATCTCGAGCACACCGACCCGGTGTGCGTCGACCGCCAACGGCTCGTAGACCTCGACGACGCGAGGTCCACGAGACGGCTCGTCGCTCGCATCCGGTGCGGACGGGGCCGAGTCTTCGTCGTCGGCGTTGAGGTAGGTCAACTTGGACACGGTTCGGCCGCGCGCGGCCTCGAGCGACTCGTCGTCCGCGCCGCCGGTCGTGCCGTCGTCGGCGTAGACGATGGTGCCGGCCAGATCGCGCAGCCGCAGCCGCAGAACCTGCTGATCGGCGATCGCCTGGCCCACCGTGCGCTTCAACGCGGTGCGCTCGGCGTCGGTGAGCCCGGCGCGCAGGTCTGCGTCGGACAGCTGTGGGGCAACGCTCACCCGCGCGATCAAGTCGGCTTTGTCACGGCCCTGGGCCAGGCCGTCGGAACTCGCCCGATCGTTCAGAACCCACATCAGCACCAGGCCGAGCAGTACGACCGGAACCAGGCTGGCGGCCGCGTAGACGGCGAACAGTCGCCGCACCGATCCGCCGCCCGTTCGGGCGCGCCTGAGCAGATTCACGTCCGCACGATCGGCAGCATGGGCCCCGGCTTGAGTACGGGAGCCGCTTGCGGGTGCACACTTGGCGACATGCCCCGCGCAACGACGGATGCAGAGCGGGCCCGATGAGCTGGGTGCTGCTCGTGTTGGTGGCCGCCATGCTCGGCTACGCGATCTACGGCCTGAGCCGGCGGGCGAAGCGGCTCAACGACGATATGCGCGAACTATCCGGCGACGACGGCTACCCCGGCCTGTTCGGGGGGCGCCGCAACCGCGGCGACCGGCGCGACGGATAACCGCGCCAGGGGCGCTAGCCCAGAACCGCGCCAGGGGCGCGGAGCACGACCTCGCTGAGCTGCGGCAACGGCGTGATCGGCAGGCTGTGCACCGCCGCGGACTTCCCGTCGACGACGTAGATGGTGCCGGCCTGTCCGGCGGCGAACAAGTAGCGACTGTCGGGCGACCAGGCGATGCCGTGGGCCAGATCCGAGTTGCCGTTCAGGGCGATCGGAACCGAGCGATCGGTACCGGTACCGAGATTGAGCAGCTCCAACGTCGGCACACCGGTCGATCCGTAGCCGACCAGCGCCGCCGTCGTCCCGTCGGGCGAGACCTGACCGGCGACGGTCGTGTAGTTCGCGTCGCCCATCGTCTTGCGGGTACCCCGGCTTCGATCGATAAGGATCGTCTGACAGCGATCCGCGTCGTCGCACTCGACCACCAACCACTTGGTGGGACCGGCGGCGAGCAGCGTGCCCGTCGTGACCCGCTTGCTGCCCGAAGGACGCGCGTCGTAAACACCGCCGGTGCTGGTGAACAGCAGTCCGCCGGAGTAGTCGGAAGCCACCGAGGCGCCGCCACCCGGCACCGGCACCGTCGTACCCGTTCCTGCGCCGTCCAAGCTGACCAGATCCATCACCGAATTCTCGCCGTCACCGACCTGGACCCATACGTGCGCGGGATCCGGTCCGGGAACGACCGGTCCGTGATTCAGCGCGGCCGGTGCCGCCTGTGCCGGCTGATCGTCGAGTACGACCCAACCGGGCACGGGGTCCAGCGGACGGACGAGGGCTCGATCAGGTCCGACGATCAGCGACACCGACCCGCTGCTGTCCAACGGCGTCATCCGCGTGGTCGTCACCGATCCGGCCGCCAGGTCGACCCGAACCACGGAATTCGCGGCCAGGGCGAACAGCTGCCACGTCGCCGGCACGTCGAGCAGCGGATGACCGAATTTGGCAACCACGACCGGCGGCAGCACCGACGGGCTCACCGACGGACGCTGCGGAGTTTATCTCGTCAGCGAAACGGGGGCCACCGAGACCGGGTGGGAGGTTGCCGATGAGCGGACGGCCTGGCTGTGCGGCGAGGGCCCCCCGTCGTGCTGAACGATAACGGCGATCACGACCGCCACGACGGTTGCGACGGCGAGCAGGTAACCGACGCGACGGCGCGGCGCACGGCGCGTCCCGTGCGATAGCGGCGCCGGATCGTCGCCGTCCAGCCACTCGACCTCCGTGAATTCCGGGGTCGAGTCGTCCATCACCCCATCATCACCTTCGCCGGCGCGGGGTGCACCCGAACGGCACGGACCGACGGAATGCCGATCAGCGGCGAGCGCGCCGAAGGGCGGTCGCGACCAGGCGATCGACGAGGGTCGGGTAATCGAGTCCGGTGGCGGCCCACATCCGGGGAAACATCGAGATCGGGGTGAACCCTGGCATCGTGTTGATCTCGTTCACGACGACGTCTCCGTCGGCGCGGACGAAGAAGTCGACCCGGGCCAGTCCCTCGCACCCGATGGCGTCGAAGGCCCGGCAGGCCGTCTGACGTACGCGTTCGGTCACTGCGGCGGGCAGCCGGGCCGGGATGTCGAACTCACAGGCGTCATCGAGGTACTTCGCCTCGAAGTCGTACCAATCGTGAGACCCGGTCAGCCGGATCTCCGCCGGCAGACTCGCCTCCGGCCGGCCGTGGTCGTCCTCGAGGACGCCGCACTCGATCTCCCGGCCGACCACGGCCGCCTCGACCAGCGCCTTGTCGTCATGACGGAAAGCCAACTCCACCGCTGTCGGTAGGTCGGCCCACGAGGACAGCCTGCTGATCCCCACGCTCGAACCGGCGCGCGCTGGCTTGACGAAGGCGGGCAGTCCCAGATGCTCCAACTCGATCGAGGAGTACGGCCGCCCCCGGTGCAGGACCGCGAATTCCCCGACCGGCAGCCCGTCGGCCCGCAGCAGCTTCTTCGTGTATTCCTTGTCCATCCCGGCGGCGCTGGCGAACACACCGGCACCGACGTATGGGACGCCGGCCATTTCCAGCAGCCCTTGGATGGTGCCGTCCTCGCCGAAGCGGCCGTGCAGCACCGGGAAGACGACGTCGACCGACTCGAGGATCCGCACGCCCGCGGTGGGATCGACGGCAGCCAGGCCCGTCGCCGACGGGTCGGCCGGTAGCACGACGGCGGTGCCCTTCTCGACCTCGGGCAGGGTACGGCCGGTGATCCGTAGCGAAACCGGGTCAGCGTCAGTGAGCATCCAGGTGCCGGTCGGCGTTATGCCCACCGGCACCACGTCGTATTTGGCCGGGTCGAGCGCCGCCAGCACGGCACCAGCGGACACGACCGACACGCCGTGCTCGCTGTTGCGTCCTCCGTACACGACGGCCACTCGAATCCGGCGCCCGGTCATGGACGTCGACCCTACCCAGGCCAACGGCCGCTGATAGTGAGCCGCGCGTGCGGGTCAGCTTTAGTACCGTGGACAGGTCGGCCGTAACCCTGCGGCCACCTCGAGTCCATCCAGGCGGCCTGATTACCGCCCGCGACGGCTAGGGTCACTGGGTCGAGCGAGCCGGGCCGCACCGCGCCCGGGCCGCGTCGACGATCACCCGGGGCAGGAGGTCGCCGCGCGATGACCGCGACCGCGCAGCGGCCGGCCGGCGAGCTGGCCGAACCCGCCCCTGGGCGCCGTCGGATGCGCTCGGTTCTGACTCGCGGGCTGGCCTGGAGCCGCAAGGCCTGGTGGATCGAACTCATCACGATTTTCGCCGGATACGGGCTCTACGAGATCGTGCAGGGAGCGGCTCCGTGGCGCCGCGGCGCCGCCGACCGCAACGCTCACGATCTGTTCCGGTTGGAGCAGTCGCTGCGCATCGACATGGAGCCGGCTATCAACCGGTTCGTTAACGCGCACGCCTGGCTGGCCTACGTCGAGGGTTACTGGTACGACAGCCTGCACTACCTGGTGACCCCGTCGGTGCTCTTATGGCTCTGGCTGCGCCGCCCGACCGCCTACGGACGGCTGCGTTCAGCGTTGGTGCTCGCCAGCGTCGGATCACTGGTCGTCTTCTGGACCTGGCCGCTGGCCCCGCCACGACTGGCCATCCCCGGCACGATCGACACCCTCTACGTGCGCCATATCTTCGGCTCGGTGGAATCGCACTCGGCCAGCAGCCTCGTCAACGACTACGCGGCAATGCCCAGCCTGCACTGCGGTTGGGCCCTATGGTGCGCAATCACGATCGTGGCCACGACCCGCTCACGGTGGCGGCACCTGGCCTGGCTCTACCCGGCCGGCACGATCCTCGCGGTCATGTCGACGGGTAACCACTACCTGCTCGACGCAGTGGGCGGCGCGCTCGTCATCATGGCCGGGCTGTTCGTGACCGGCTCGCGCCCGCCGCGGGCCAGTCGCCAAGACGCCCAGGCGCCGAGTACCGCGGCGCCTATCGGGATCTCGGCCAGGTAGACGAACAGTCGATAGAGCAACACTCCGGCAGCGCTGGCCGCCGGCGAATAACCCAGCGCCACCAGCAACCCCGTGGCGGCCGCTTCGGCGATCCCGGTACCGGCCGGGGTGACGACGGCGAGGGTGAGCGCGCGCTCGACCGCAAACGCCGCGAACACGGCTCCGCTGGCCGCGCCGACTCCGGCGGCATGCAGGCAGAGCGCGAACAGCGCCCACTGCATCAAGACGTAACCGGTCATTCCGGTGGTCAGGCCGAACCAGCGCAGCCGGAACACGTCGCGCACCTGGGTCTGCATGGCCGCGACCGGCCCGTTGTGACCGGCCCGCTCGAAGCCGCCCGCCAACCGGGACAGCCGGCCGCGCTCGCGCAGCACCCGACCGAAGCGGGCGAGCAGGTTGTCAGCGACAATCGCCCACCGGCGCGAGGCCAGCGCCCAGCACACGACGAGCACGATGAGCGCGGTGACAGCTGAGGCGACGTAGGCCGATCGGCCCAGCCACGGCGCCACTCCCGGCTCGTGGCTGACGACCAGGCCAGCGATGATCGGCAGCGCCAGCTTGGTGACCAAATTGACGAGGTTCAACACGGCGGCCGAGCTGGCGAAGTGGCGCACCGAGAGCCGCCACGAGCGCACCATGGCGACGTTGATGCCCGTGCCGACCACCCCGCCCAGAGGCAGCAGGTTCGACGCGCTGCTGCCCGCCAGGTTCAGGGCCAGCGCCCGGCCGTGGCTCAGGCCCGGCATGCTCGAGGTCATCGCGATCGTGTAGACGATCAGTCCGCCGATCCAGAGCACCGCGATCTCGACGCCGGTTCCGAGCCCGATGGCATCCAGTCGAGTGCTCACCTCGCGCCAGGTCGAACCGGTCAACCGGGGGAACATCGCGACCAGCTCCACCGCTACCCCGACCAGGGCGAGCGACACCGCAACGCGCAGGACCCACTTCATCGACGCCCTCATCGATCCACCGCCACCAGTTGGAGGCGGGGCCCCGCCGGCGCCGCCGGCTCGAGCGGATCGGCCAGCGGCCGCGGCGGGACCAGCGCGCCGGACTCGACGAACCATTCGGTCCCGCAGACCAGCCGGAACACTGGGCGCGGCAGGCGCAGCAGCAGCGCGGCCGTCCGCGGCCCCTCGCCGCCGCCGGCCTGGCTGACGTGGCAGGCCAGCGCGGCCCGCTTGCGGTCGGCAACGGCGCGGACCCGGATCCGGTGCGTGATCTCGGCCCGATCGCAGAACCAGGACCCGACCCGGTCGGCGGCGGTACCGGCCGGCAGCAGGCGCAGGGTCTGCAGCACTCGAACCGCACGTCCGATCACGCGGCGATCCACGGTGGCCAGTAGCACACGGCGTGTGGCAGCCCGCTCGGCCGCGGCCAGCGCGACGTCGTGCACCTTGACGTGGTCGAGGTGCCCGTAACCGCCGTTGCGATCGTAAGCGGTGAGGATGTCGGCATTCTCCTCGCGCAGGATCTCGGCGAGCGCGTCGGCGGCCCGGTCGAGCGGGACCCGGGCGAAGCTATCCGGCGCGAGGTCCGGCGCACCCACCGCCGACCAGCCCGAGTCCCGGTAACCGAGGTGGACGACCCGGGCGCAGCCGAGTGCGGCGGCGCTGCGTTCCAGCTCGGCCAGTCGGACGGCACCCAGCTGCGCCGCGTCCGTCTGGCCGCCGGACGATCCTGAGTCGGCCAGCCCCGCTGCGCCGGAAGTAGCGGTGACCAGGACGACCCGATGGCCGGCCTCGGCCAAGCGGGCGAGGGTGCCACCGGTCAGCAGCACTTCGTCGTCCGGGTGGGCGTGGAAGCTCACGATCGTCGCGGTCACGGCGTCGGCCGTTCGCTCGGCCGCTCGTCGAGCAGGAATTCATCGTCGAGGCTCAGCGAGCGAAGCTGACCGGCCCGCCACGTCGCCCGCTCGTACAGTTCGTCCACGGCGGCAAGCGCGGTCTCGGCGCCCAGACCGGGCGGCCGCGTCTCGGTGACCGCGCGCAGCCCGGCCAGTCGATCCGGCGCGGTGATCAGCGCGGCCAGGATCCGCCCCAGTTCCGCGTCGTCGCCGGCCAGGTGACCGTCGATGCCGTCTGTGATGAAGTCCGCGACCCCGGTCCCGCGCAGCGCCAGCACCGGCACGCCGGCGGCCCGGGCCTCCAGCGCGGCGATGCCAAAGGATTCCCGGATCGCCGGCGCGATGAACAGGTCGCTGTCGTGCAGCAGCTCCCGGATCTGTTCCGGCGAGCGCTCGCCCAACCAGTCCAGGTGCGCCTCGATACCGAGCCGCCTGCCCTGCTCCTGCAGCTCGCGCCGGCGGGGCCCGTCACCGACGATGCGCAGCCGCAGCCCGGGCGTGGGCCGGTCGCGCAGCACCGCCGCCAGCAGATCGAGCAAGGGCCCGATGCGCTTTCGGCCGGCCAGCCGACCCACGGCGACGAGCCGGATCGCGCTCGGATCGGTCGGCCGCAGCGGCGCGCTCGGACGCCACCATTCCGTGTCGACGACATTGGGCACGACGAGCACTTCGGGCAATGCCGGCAGCACCCAGGAGACGTTCTCGGCGGCGACCGTCCCCACGGCCGACCAGGCGGCCCGGATCGGGCCCCACCAATAGGGCAGGTTGGCACCACGCACCGCCGCGGTCGAGCGGGGCCACACCGAATGGACGGTGACCGCGGTCGGGATGCCGCGGCGGCTGGCGACGCGGGCGGTGTGCACGGCCAGCGGCGAAGCGACCGACAGGTGGGCGTGGACCAGATCGACGCCACCCGGCGCTTCGAGGGCCCGTCGCGACAGGCTCCTCACCCGCAGCGGCGAACCCGAGGTTCGCCACCGCGCGACGGCCGAGTGGATCACGTCCGGATCCGGCCGATCAACTCCGGCCGGCACTGCCGTCACGACGCGGACGTCATGGCCCGAACGGCGCTGATGGCCGGCCAGCGCCGCGACCTGGCGCTCGATTCCGCCGATGCTCGGGGCGTAGGAATCCGTGACGTGAAGGATCCTCACACCGCCCCCAGCACATAGCACACGACCCAGATCCTCCCATAAGTCGATCTGTTGGCCAGTAAATTCCGCTGCTTGACCGCGTCTTCGCTTCGCGGACTCTCAGCCGCGCCCGCTCTCGCTCTTCACCGCCCGGGTCATCATGGCGCGAGCCATCTCCGCCGGCGCCAGTCCGCGATAGCAAACGGCCTCGACAGCCTGCGTGATCGGGACCTCGACGCCCAGGGCATCGGCCAGTTCCAGCACTGATCGGCAGGACTTGACCCCCTCGGCCACCTGACCGTGTGTCGCCTGCTGCGCCTGCTCCAGTGATCCGCCCCGACCGAGCACCTCACCGAAGCCGCGATTGCGCGAAAGCGGCGACGAGCAGGTCGCGACCAGGTCGCCGAGACCGGCCAGGCCGGCGAAGGTCATGGGATCCGCGCCGAGCGCAGCCCCCAGCCGGGCGGTCTCGGACAGGCCGCGGGTGACGACAGAGGCCGTGGTGTTGTCGCCGAAGCCCATGCCGCGCACGATCCCGCAGGCGACGGCGATCACGTTCTTCACCGCGCCGCCCAGCTCGCAGCCGACCACGTCGACATTGGTGTACGGGCGGAAGTAAGGCGTGGAGCAGGCCGCCTGCACGGCGCGGGCCCGCTGCTCGTCCACGCAGGCGACGACGGTCGCGGTCGGCTGTTCCTCGGCTATCTCGCGGGCGAGATTCGGGCCGGAGATGACCGCCAGCCGGTCGGCCTCGGCTTTGGCGACCTCGCCGATCACCTCGCTCATCCGCTGGGTCGAACCCAGCTCGATGCCCTTGGCCAGACTGACCAGCACCGCCTCGTCCGGGATCGCGGAGGCCAGCCGGCTGAGATTCTCCCGCAGCGTCTGCGAAGGGATTGCCACGGCGACCAGCTCCGCGCCGTCGAGCGCCTGCTCGTGATCGTGGGTCGCGCGCAGGCGCTCGGGCAGCCGGATTCCCGGGAGGTAGTCCGGATTGCGATGCGTTGTCGCGATGGTGTGGGCCAGCTCGTCGCGACGCGCCCAGAGCGTCACCTCGCAGCCGGCGTCGACCAGCACTTTGGCAAAGGTCGTGCCCCAGGAGCCGGCGCCCAGCACGGCCGCGCGGACGGGGGCCGGTCGGCCGGGCGACTCGGCCGCGACCGGCGGCCCTACCGGCGGCCGCGTCGCGGCGCTCACGCGGACGCCTGCGGGCGGCGCCACCGGAACAGGGCGCCGGAGGGTGACGGCAGGCCGCGCAGCTGCGCGACCTCGCCTCGGATCGTGCGCATGATGACGTCGGTCATGTCGGCGAGGACCGCGGACGTCGGCGGCTGGCCGTCGAACCGGCTCAGATCTATCGCCTTCCCGACACGGATCGCATGGCGCGGTCGTGGCCACAACCGGACCTTCTTGCGATACAGGTCGATCGAGTTCTGGATGCCCCACTGCGCGACCGGGATGATCGGCACACTCGGGGCGAGCAGCCCCAAGCGGGCGGTACCCGTCCGACCCGCCATCGGCCAGCCGTCAGGATCGCGGGTCACTGTGCCCTCCGGGTACATCATGACGATCTCGCCGCGGCCGAGCGCGGCGACCGCCGCGTCGAGCGACTGCTGCGCCTCGGCACTACCACGGACGACCGGCACGTGACCCATTCCGCGCATCACCCGCCCCACGACCCGCACGCGAAAGATCGAATCCTTGGCGAGGAAGCGGGGCACCCGCCCGGCGTCGAGCACGAACTTCGACAGCAGGAACGGATCGACGTGCGACACGTGGTTCACGGCGAGGATCGCCGGCCCGCTCAAGGGCAGGTCGTCGACGTTCTCGTAACTGGTCCGGGCCAGTGCGCTGGCCGGGTAGTACAGCACCGCATAGGTGAGTCGCCACCACCCGTTGAGCGGCTCGCCCACCCCGCGCCTTCTGCGTCGCTTCGGCATCCTTGCCCATCCACTCGCGCCACCCGACGATCTCGCCGGCGGCCAGTGCAAGCGAGCCGGAGATCGCTGGTCAGTCTGCCCGATCCGGGCCAGCTGACAAGGCTGCGACAGTCACGATCGGGCGAAACGTGTCGTCCCTACACGGCTGCCGCGGCGCGCCAGGGGCGAGCCGGTGCCCGAAACCGACTCGCCCGCAGGTCGAAGATCTCGTCATCGCGACGGTGTTATGACTGAAGGGGGCGGATCGGAGCCGCACGTTAACGTGGACGTGGTCCGGCTCTGAACGGCCGGCGAAGCACCACATCAGCCGAGTCGGAAGGCATCGAGTGCGCGCCTTCACCTGCCCGACCTGCACGTCCGTCGCCTTGTTCGAGGCCGACTGCACGGGCCATCCGGCGTGCGCCACGGTGCCGACCACGGCGGCGGTCGGCGCGAGCGTTGGTGGCCCCGTTCGGTCGGCAGGCGACGAGTCCGAATCCGCGGGTTCGCGGCGGTGAGTCGAGCGCTTCTTTGGACGATCGTCGTGCCGCTCAAGCACGTCGGCGCCAAGTCGCGATTGGCCGCCGAACTGGAGGACGACGACCACGCCGGTGTCGTGCAGGCGATGCGTCTGGACACGGTCACCGCGGCCGCCGAAACGGGCCGGGTCGTCTTGGTCACCGACGGGCCGGAGCCGGCCGACGAACTCGCCCGGCTGGCCAGCGTGCAGCTGCGCCAACGACGAGCGGGTCTCAACGGCGCCATCGCTGACGGAGTGGACGCGGCGCGCCGGCGCTGGCCCGAGGCCGGCGTAGCCGTGCTCGTCGCCGATCTGCCCGCTGTCTCGGCCGATCAGTTACGACTGGCGTTGAGCGCCGCCGCGAAGGTTCCGCGCGCGTTCGTGGCCGACGCCGACGGCAGCGGTACCACGATGCTCACCGCGCGTCCCGGCGTCGAGCTGCGACCGGAGTTCGGAACGGGCTCGGCGGCGCGGCACGCGCGCACGGCGACGCCCTTGGACGTCAGCGCCGGCTTGCGCCTGGACGTCGATGATGCCGCCGACCTCGATCGTGCGCTTGCACTCGGGCCGGGGCCGCACACCGCACGCGCGGCCCGAGGGGCGCTCGACACGGCGCGTTCACCTGAAGCGAGCATGATGAGCGCCGTGACCGACGATCAATCCGCCGGCCGTCCCGCGACCGTAGCGACCGCGACACCCACGCAGCCGCCTGTTCGCCGGCCGGGCATCGATGCCTCCGACTCCGTGCCCGAGGGCGATCTCATCCAACTGCCCGACGATGCCGAGGATCTGCCGGCCGACCGGTTCAGCAACCGCGAACTGTCATGGATCGAGTTCAACGCCCGGGTCCTGGCCTTGGGTGAGGATCGCCGCCA
>JAFAWL010000217.1 GCA_019241805.1 Actinomycetota bacterium | reverse complement strand
TTCGGCGGCGGCTGGGGTTGGGGCGGCGGTGGGTACGGGGTCGGCTACGACCAGGGTTACGAAGCCGGTCGCGACGCCGCGAACGACGCCGGTGCCAACGACTCCGGCTGGGGCGGCGGTGACGGCTGGAACAGCGGCAGCTGGGGCGGCGACGGCGGCTCCTGGGGCGGCAGCGACAGCGGCGGCGGCGGCGATTGGGGCGGTGGCGGCGACTGGGGCGGCGGCAGCGACGGAGGTGGTGGTTGGTAGCGGCCGGCCGAGCTGACCGGTCAGCGAACGGTCAGCTCGTGCTCGACGCGATGCCCCGGCGGCTGTTCGCATGCACCCCGTCTCGGCTGGCAGCGTTCGACTGTCCACGCCGCTATCGGCTGACCTATCTCGACCGGCCGACTCCACCTCGGGGTGCGCCCTGGGCGCACAACACCCTTGGCGCTGTCGTCCATGTGGCCTTGCACCGTTGGTGGAACCTGGCCCGTCGCCATCGCAGCCCGGTCAACGGCGCGACGCTGGTCGAACGTCACTGGCAGAACGACGGCTTCCGGGACGCGGAGCAGGCCGAACGGTGGCGGCGGATCGCCCAGGACTGGGTGCAGCGCTACGTCGAGACGCTGGACCCCGATGATGAGCCGCTAGGAGTCGAGCGAACCGTGGCGGTGACGACCGAACGGCTCGCACTGAGCGGCCGGGTCGATCGCCTCGACGACCGCAGCGAGGGCCTTGTCGTGGTCGACTACAAGACCGGACGGCTCGCGCCTGACCTCGACGATGCCCGCGGCTCGCTGGCGCTGGCGCTCTACGCCGTCGCCAGCGCGCGAACCCTGCGGCGTTCCTGCGTACGGGTGGAACTGCACCACCTGCCGTCGGGCACCATCGCCGCGTTCGAGCACAGCGAGGACTCGTTACGGCGACACGTCGCGCGAGCCGAGACGACCGCGGACGACATCATCGCGGCCTGCGACACCGCGGATAGCGGGGCCGACGCAGACAGCGTCTTTCCTGCGGTCACTGGGCCCGGCTGCACCTGGTGCGACTTCCGACGCAACTGCCCAGAAGGTCGGGCGGCTTCGCCCACTCGCGCATCCTGGGACGGTCTGGCAGATCTGGACGGCGGTTCCTGAAACACGCGGCTCAGCCGGCTCCGTCAACCAGGCCGGCTCAGCCGGCTCCGTCAACCAGGCCGGCTCAGCCGGCTCCGTCAACCAGGCCGGCTCAGCCGGCGAGGCGCAGTTTGGCCCGTCGGTACGTGGGTCCTTCGCGGACGTGCTCGGGAAGCATGCGCATGCCCATTCGCAGCGAGCGCATCCCACCCGCGGTCGCCAGCCTCGAGCCGGGGATCGGGGGCAGGCCGTAGAGGCGGCGCGCCCAGCCCGGCAACAGGCCGACCGCCAGCGCGCTGATAGCGCTCCAGCCCACGCGGGCCGGCACGATCAGCCGTGTCGGCGCGGGAATCGGTGGGGCGATTACCACCCGGGTCGCCCGACGGGCTTCCGCCGTTGCGCGTAGGTCAGGCCGGATCCGCCGGAAGTATGCGTCGAGGCTTGGCCGATCGGCCGGCACCTCCGTCGCGTTCAGGCCGACTAGGCAGGCGGCCTCAGCCTGCTCGTGCACGTATCTGTCCTCCTCAGTCCGCGACAGGCCCAGGCCGGCACTGGCCGACGCGGCCAGGAACGAGTCGACCTCGCAGGCGTGCACCCACCGCAGCATGTCAGGATCATCGATGCCCAGGCCGGCGTGGATGCGTCGCACTCGGGCAGCCGCGGCATCGGCCTCCTCCGACGTGCCGAACGTGATCTCGGCCACGTACTGCGCTGTGCCCTGCAACCGCAACCACGGGTCGTCGGCGAAATTGGACGTACGAGCCATCAGCTGCATCGCGGGGGGATACAGTGCCTGCAAAATCAACGCGCGCAGGCCACCCACCAGTGCAGTCGGCTCGCGGTGTACGCGCCAGGTGACGCTGTCCGGGCCGAAGTATCCGACGTCCATCCTTCGAGCATGCCTGACCAGGCAGACGCCTCGCATTCGCGCATCCGTCGAACGGCGTCCGAGTCAGCGGAACATCGAGGTCTGCGAACCGCCCAATAGGAAGCCGGTGCCGGCCGGATACACGGTCGCCGAGTGCGGCAACGACCCGACCGCCCAGCTCTGGCGAGGCTGCCCCGTAGCCGGGTCCAGCTCGACGATTCCTTGTGTTGTCGTGCTGAACAGTTTGCCATCGCTCAATTGCGCCGGTCCGGTCGTGGCGACCGACCAGAGTTGCTGGCGAGCGTCGATGCCGATTGCCCAGGTCCGACCGGCGATCCACAGATAGACGGCGCCGTTCGTGCCGCTCGTCGCAATCGGCGTGCGCTCGCGAGCCGACGCGCCCAGCGCCGACGCGTCGACACCCGGGTCGAGAGCAATCTGGCCCAATGCTCCACCGTCATTGCTGCGGTAGGCCCGCAGCGCGCCGCCGGCTGCCGGCAGCGCGCTGATGAGATTGTCGGCGCTGATCGGTACTACCGCGGCACCGGATTGTCGCCACTTCACCGGGGAGTTCTTCCCGGAGTCGTCGTCCCCGGCGTAGGCGTCGCGCAACAGGACATGATCACCGTCGGCGCAGTGCTGAGCGATAAGCACTCCATCGCC
>JAFAWL010000016.1 GCA_019241805.1 Actinomycetota bacterium | reverse complement strand
GGTCTTTCAGACCGTGACGCGACGCAAGGTCGGGGCCACTTCCGCCTTGCCCGACGACGCCTTTCGTGTCCGCCTGACGCCCGGACCGGTGCCGGACTCCGTGACTCCCGGTCAGCATGTGACCGTCGATGTGGCCGTGACGAACCTCGGCCCCCACGTGTTGCCCGCCGGCGGTAAGGACGGTTGGTTCCAGGTGACGGTCGGCAACCATTGGCTCGACGCACGCGGGAAGCGCATCGTCAACGACGATGGCCGGGCCGAACTCCCCCAAGACATCGAGCCGGGACAGACGGTCGAGGTCGTGCTCGACGTGGAGGTTCCGGATCGACCGGGGCCTCTGAAGTTGGAGCTCGATTGCGTGCAGGAGGCCGTCGCCTGGTTCGGTGACCGCGGATCGTCGACGATGATCGTCGAGATGAGCTCGGCCGCGCCGAAGCGAGGGTGGCTGCGCCGACCGGGGCGTAAGCCGGCCGAGCCGGCTCACCCGGTCGGTCACGATGTCGAGGAGGCGACGATGCAGATGCACGGTGTCCCCGACGAGTTGATGCAGTCCTGGATCACGCAGTCCGGCGGGCGCGTGATCGATGCCATGTCCTGGGAGACGCTGACCGGAATTCACTCGCCGGACTGGGATCGCCGGATCTATCTCGTCGGTCGCAGCAGCTGATTCGCAGCGGCCCCGTTTCCTATCGATCGCCCTGCCTCGACCGGCAACCCTCGCGTGCGTATCGGAGTTCTGCTGGAACAGGCGCTGGCGCCGGTGCCGGGCGGCACCGGTCGCTACAGCGTGCAGCTCGCCGCCGCTCTCGCGGCGACGGCAGCGGCGGGCGACCAGGTGACGTCGTGGACAGCCTGGCACCGCGACGTCATCGCCGCACGGGTTCCGGGCGTTGCGGGACCGCGCCGGCTCCCCGTCGATCGACGGGCGCTCGCGCTGGCCTGGGCGCGCGGCGTCGGACCGGGCCCGCGTGGCGTCGACCTGGTTCACGCCCCGACTCCGCTGCTGCCGCCGAGGCGCGGCGTACCGCAGGTCATGACGGTGCACGATGCCGTGCCCTGGACCCATCCGGATACGCTGACGCCGCGGGGCGCGCGCTGGCACCGCCAGATCATCGGCCGGGCCGTGGGCGAGCACGCCGCGATCGCCGTGCCTACCGTGGCGGTCGCGACCGAACTGTTCGCTGCCCTGCCAGAACTCGACCGGAGCGCCGTGCATGTCCTTGGCGGCGGCACCACGAATTTTCCCGATCGCGGCCCCGCCGTCGACCTGCAGACGAGACGTCAACTGGGCGTGCCGGACCGATATCTGCTCTTCGTCGGGACGCTCGAACCCCGTAAGGGTCTCGACGTGCTGGTCGCCGCGCTGGCCCGAGCCGAGACCGATCTGCCATTGGTGGTCGCCGGCCCTCCCGGCTGGGGCGGCGTCGACCTCGATGAGCTGGGCCGCGCGAATGGGCTGGCCGCCGATCGGATCCGCGCGCTCGGACGGGTAACCGATGACCAGCTCGGCAGCCTGCTGCGGGGGTGCCTCGCCCTGGTCGCGCCCAGCCGCAGCGAAGGGTTCGGGCTCCCGGTCGCCGACGCCATGGCCCTCGGCATCCCGGTCGTCTGCTCCGACGTCCCGGCGTTGGCCGAGATCACCGACGGGGCGGCGTTGCTGGTGGCGGTGGATGATCCCGTGGCGCTGGCCGCCGCCCTCGATCTGCTCGCCGACGACGCGCGGTTGCGCACGGAGCTGGCTGCCCGCGGCCTTCGTCGCGCGCCGGCGCTGAGCTGGACGGCGGTCGCCGAGCGGGCCTGGACGCTGTACCGAGACCTGGTCGAGTCACCTGATCCCGAGGCTCGCGGCCAGTAGACTGCGCGGAATGCGACCGGTCGTAACCGGCCGCAGTCGTCGACCAAATTCTTTTTGCCGGGGAGTTCGCCCATCGTGGTTCGAGTGTTGCTCGACGCCACGGCGATTCCCGTCGAACGGGGCGGGGTGGGCCGCTACGTCGACGCGTTGGTCGAGGCGCTCGTGCCGCTGCAAGATGATCGATTCGAACTCCTCGTCGCCGCGCGGCCGGCCGACGTCCACCGCTTCGCGACGGCCGGAGCCGACGTTCTGGGCGCGCCCCGCGCGATCGAGCGGCGAGCGGTCCGGCTGTCGTGGGAGCAGAGCGGCCTGCCGGTGCTGGCGGCGCGGTCCAAGGCCCGGGTGGTGCACAGTCCGCACTACACGCTGCCACTGGTCTCGCCCGCACGATCGGTCGTCACGATGCACGACGCGACGTTCTTCAGCGATCCCGAGCTGCACCTGCCCGTGAAGGCCCGTTTCTTCCGGTCGGCCACCCGCATCGCGGCGCGCCGGGCCGGCCGCGTCGTCGTCCCCTCGGTCGCCACGCGGGACGAACTGACACGCTTCGTCGGTCTCGACCCGGCCAAGGTCACCGTCGCGCCGCACGGAGTGGACCACGAGCTGTTCCGCCCGCCGTCCAGCGATGAGGTCGAACGGTTGCGCTCCCGTTTGGGCGTCGGGCGCTACATCGCCTTCCTCGGCACCATCGAGCCGCGCAAGAACGTCGCCGCCCTCGTCACCGGCTGGGTGGATGCCGTGCTCGGCAACCTCGACCCGCCGGCGTTGGTGTTGGCCGGCGCTCCGGGATGGGACACCGAACTGGACGCCGCGGTGGCGCGCGTTCCGGCCTCGCTTCGTGTCGTGCGGCCGGGGTACCTGCCGGTCGAACAATTGCGGGCGCTACTCGGTGGTGCTGAGCTCGTGGCCTATCCCAGTCTCGGCGAAGGGTTCGGGCTGCCGGTGTTGGAGGCGATGGCCTGCGGCGCGGCGGTCATGACGACCAAGCTGCTGTCGCTGCCCGAGGTCGGTGGCGACGCGGTCGCCTACACCGGGGTGAGCCCGACGGAGATCGCAGCCACCCTCGCCGGGCTGCTCGCCGACGGGGCGGCTAGGCAACGACTGCGCACGGCCGCGATCGAGCGTGCCGGCGAATTCGGCTGGGAACGCTGCGCCCGGCAGCACATCGCGGCGTTCCTCGCGGCGGCCCGATGACCGCTCCGGCCTCGGTGTCGGTCGTGGCCGTCACCTATTCACCGGGTAAGCACCTGGACCGGTTCCTCGACAGCCTGGCCGATGCCGGTGTGCCCGGCGTCGAGGTGGTCCTCGCCGACAACGGCTCGATCGACGGCTCGGTCGAGCGGGCGGCCCGGCGCCCCGGGGTGCGGCTGGTGCACACCGGCGGCAATGTCGGCTACGGGCGGGCCGCCAACGTCGGGGTGGCCCAGACCAGCACCGAATTCGTGGTCGTCGCGAATCCGGACATCGAGTGGGGTGCGGGTTCTCTGTCGAATCTGCTGGCCGCG
>JAFAWL010000417.1 GCA_019241805.1 Actinomycetota bacterium | reverse complement strand
CGACCGGCGATCGCCTCGCCGTCGCCCTCGACCTGCTGCGTGATCCGGCCTTCGACGTGCTGCTGACCGGCTCGACGCCCTTCGCGCGGCTGCCGGAACTGTTCGCCCGTCTCGACGCGACGCCGGCCCTGTGTCACACAATCAGCTACGACGAGGAGTAGGCAATGTTCAGCGTCACCGTCCGCGATTCGATGATGATCGCCCACAGCCTGCGTGGTGACGTGTTCGGACCGGCGCAGGCGCTGCACGGCGCGACCTTCGTGGTCGACGCGACCTTTAGACGCGCCGACGTCGACCAGGACGGCATCGTGATCGACATCGGCCGGGCGACCACCGCCCTGCACGCCGTCGTCGCGACGCTGAGCTACCGCAACCTCGACGACGAACCACGCTTTCGCGGAGTCAACACCACCACCGAGATCCTCGCGCGGGCCGTCGCCGACGAGCTGTTCGACCGCATCGCCGCCGGTGAACTCGGCCCCGGCGGCAGCGCGATCGACTCGATCGCGGTGACCCTGCACGAGTCGCACGTCGCCTGGGCGAGCTACGAACGATCACTGTGAACGACCTCGCGTTCGTCGTGCCGGCAGGGATCGACGACGCCACTCGAGCCAGCGGCGGCAACGTCTACGACCGTCGACTGCGCGACAGGCTGGGCGCCCTCGGCTGGGCGGTCGTGACGCACGAGGTCCAGGGCATCTGGCCGGCCGCGTCCCGCGAGCAGGCACCGGACCTCCGGGCCGTCCCGGACGACAGCCTGGTGCTCGTCGACGGCCTGATCGAACGCGGCGCCCCGCACGCGATCGCCGAACTCGGCCGTCGCACCCGGCTGGCCTTACTCCTGCATACCGCGGACGGACCCGAACCCGACGTCCTGGATCGAACCCGACTGGTAGTGACGACCAGCTACTGGACGGCCCGGCGATTGGCCGAAACACGCGAAATGGCCGGCGTTCGGATCGCCGTGGCCCGCCCCGGAACGGACCGCGCACCGCTCACGACGCCCGCACCGGACGGGTCACGCCTGCTCTGCGTGGCCGCCGTCGTACCGGCCAAGGGTCTCGACCGGTTGATCGGCGCCGTCACCGGCCTGGTCGACCAGTCCTGGACACTGCGCTGTGTCGGACCGCTCGATCGAGATCCGGAGTTCGTGGCCGAGCTGTGGTCGGGCCTGGCCCGGGACGGATGCGCCGAGCGGGTCGAGTTCACCGGCACCCTCACCGGCCGCGACCTGGACGTCGCCTATAGCCAAGCTGACCTGCTCGTGCTCGCGTCGCGTGGCGAGAGCTACGGGATGGTGATTGCGGAAGCGCTCGCTCGGGGCCTGCCCGTGCTGGCTTCGTCGCTCGGCGGCACGGCCGAGGCGCTCGGCCTGACCGCGGCGGGCGAGCGGCCCGGCCTGCTCGTGCGCGGTGGCGAGTTCGGGTCGGCCCTGCGGCGCTGGTTGACCGACGCCGGTCTGCGCGAAGATTTGCGACGAGCCGCCGCCGAGCGCCGGACAACCCTGACCGGCTGGGACGACACCGCCGCGACCGTCGCCGCCGCGTTGGCCGGATACACCTAGCGCAGCCGGGCGGACCGGCGCGATCCTGAACCCAGACGCCCTGAAGCCCGACACCCTGAACCCCGGCGCCCTGAACCCCGGCGCCCTGAACCCACACCCCATGCCGCCCGTGTCCATCAAGAGCCGGTCGCAGCGCACGCAGCGAACAACCGCCGAACGGAGAGGACCCGCCGTGAGACGTTCCCCCTGGCGTTGGGGGCAGCTGCTCAGCGGTGCCACCGTCCTCGCCGTGCTCGCCTGGCGGCTCGGGGGCGGCCCGTTCCTGGCCGGGTTGCGTGACGTCACCGTTCCGGCGCTGTTCATGGCGCTGGCCGTCAACGCGGTCACCACCCTCGCTTGCGCGTGGCGGTGGCGAGCGATCTCTCGTGCGCTCGGACTCGACCTCCGTCTGCGGTCGGCCATCGCGGCCTACTACCGGTCGCAGTTCTTGAACGGCGCGCTGCCGGGCGGTGTGCTCGGTGACGTGCACCGCGGCGTCCGCCACGGTCGCCAGGGCGATGACGTGGCGCGCGGACTGCGCAGTGTGGCCTGGGACCGGCTGGCCGGCCAGCTCGTCCAAGTGCTGCTCACCGTGATCGTGCTGCTCACCGTCGCCTCGCCGGTGCGGCGCGCGCTTCCGGCGGTGGTGATCGGCCTGGGCGCGCTCGTCTTGCTCGCGGCGATCGTGTTCGGCCTGGCCGCGGTTAGCCGGTCGCCATGGGTGAGTCGGCTCAAGGAGGTGCTGCGGGCGGACGTCCAGTTGGCGCTGCTGGCGTGCCGGTCGTGGCCGACCATTGCGTTGAGTTCGACGATCGTGGTCGCCGGCCACGTCCTGGTGTTCGTCCTCGCCGCCCGGACGGCCGGGGTGAGCGCCTCGATCGCCTCGACGGCGAGTCTGCTGCCGATCGCGCTGCTCGTATTGCTGGCCATGGCGGTGCCGGCCACCATCGGCGGATGGGGTCCCCGTGAGGGCGTCGCCGCCTGGACGTTCGCGGCGGCCGGTCTCGGTCCCGCTCACGGTGTCGCCGTCGCCACCGTCTACGGCGTGCTCAGCCTGGCCGCGACGCTGCCCGGTGCGGTCGTGCTGGCCTATGGAAGCCTCCGCCGGCCGGTCCGCGAATCGGCAACGACCGCGGCGCCGCCCCTGATGGCGGTGCCGGCCGCGACCGCGCTGCTGTGCCCGACCGCGCTGCCGTCCCCGACTGCGCTGCCGGCCGCACCGCTTGCCCCGACGCGGGAACTCGCCTTCGGAGGTCGCCGTGGCTGATCGTCCCTACACACTGCTCAGCGCGAGCATGTCGCTCGACGGCTACCTCGACGGCGACGGCGGCGAGCGCCTGCAGCTTTCGAACGCGGCCGACTTCGATCGGGTCGATGCGGTACGCGCCGGGTGCGACGCCATCCTCGTCGGCGCGAACACCGTGCGCCGCGACAACCCGCGGCTGCTGATCAAATCTGCGGCGCGACGGCAGGAACGCGCCGAACGCGGTCAGGCCACGTCGCCGGCCAAGGTGACGATCACCCGGTGCGGGCGGCTGCCGGCCGAAGCCCGATTCTTCACCTGCGGCAACAGTGACAAGTACGTCTACTGCCCGACGGCAACGGCTCCCGGTCTGAGCCGGCGCTTGCAAGGGGCGGCCACCATCGTCCCCGCCGGTGACGAGGTCGACATCCGCACGCTGTTGGAGGACCTGTCGGCGCGTGGCGTGAACCGGTTGATGGTCGAGGGCGGCGGCACGATGCACACCCAGTTCCTGACCGCCGGCCTGGTCGACGAACTGCAGCTGGTGGTGGCGCCGCTGTTCGTCGGCAGCGGTCGGGCGCGACGCTTCGTGGACGACGGTTGTTTCCCGTGGAGCGCCGACAATCGGGCAACCCTCGCCGACGTGCAGCGGATCGGCGACGTGGTGCTGCTGCGGTATGCGCTCTCGCCGCGTTTCGGCCGTTCGTGAGCACGCTCGTGTCGCCGGCGACCATCCGCACCGAAGTGGCCTTACCGGTGCGTCTCGGCGGCGTCGTCACCGACGGAACCGTGTTCAGCTTCGACGGACTCGTCGACGGGCGCGAGCACCTCGCGGTACGCCTCGGCCGGCCCGAGGCCGCTCCGCTCGTCCGCCTGCACAGCGAATGTCTGACGGGCGACGTACTGGGCAGCCAACGATGCGACTGCGGCCCGCAGTTGCACGAAGCGGTCGAACGCATCACCGCCGATGGCGGCTATCTGCTCTACCTGCGCCAGGAAGGCCGCGGGATCGGCCTTTACGACAAGCTCGACGCGTACGCGTTGCAACAGGACGGCCTCGACACCTACGACGCGAACGCGGCCCTGGGCCACCGCTACGACGAACGTGACTACTCCGTCGCCGTGCAGATGTTGCGCGCCCTGGATGTGACCTCGATCCGGCTACTGACCAACAACCCGGACAAGCGGCGCCAGCTCCTCGAGGGCGGCATCGAGATCGTCGAGCAGGTGCCGACCGGGGTGCATCTCTCATCGGCCAACGCGTGGTACCTCGCGACGAAGGCGCGCCGGGGTGGTCACGAGCTGTCGGGTCCGATCTTCGACGAATCGCACATCGTCAACTCGGAACGGGACGCGCCGATCCGGCCGCGCGCCAGAGCCGCCCGGAGAGCTTCCTAGCTTTCGCGCTCGGCGTCGCACACTCCGGCCGAGCTCACGATCACGTTGACGAATCCGGTGATCCAGTAGCGCGGGTTACCGGCGGAGCTGCTCCAGCCGGGCCCGGCAGGCGTCGTGCAGTTGGACGTCGGCCTGCT